>JBAWHL010000275.1:0-6662 GCA_049593815.1 Ilumatobacteraceae bacterium
CTCCTCGGCCTCTTGAGTGTTCGTCGCAGGATCCACGACTGACGGGGTCAGAACTGGGTACGTTCGATCGGGTGAATGCCCTCTCGCTTCCCGCCGCGGTCGACGCCGACCTGCAGAGCTTCTGCGGCGATCAGCCGGGGTGGTTCTGCGAGGCCGTCTACGACGTGACCGGTGGAAACCGATTCATGACCGAGCTGGCCGATTGGCTCGTCACGGTCCTGATCATCCTGCTCGGTGCCACCATCCTCTCGATGGTCGCTCGCCGATATCTCGGCCGACTCGTCGCTCGCGTCGTGGCCCCGGACAAGACCATCGCTGCCCGTGGGTTCAAGAAGCTGGAGAATCGGACCCCGGCGGTGATCCCGGAGGCGCTCACCGCCGGCGACGCTGCCGATCCGCGCCGCTCCGCTCGCGTGCAGTCGATCTCCGCTGTCGTCGGGAGCACCGCAACGGTGATCATCTGGGTGATCGCGTTCATCATGATGCTCGGTGAGCTCGGGGTCGACCTGGCCCCGCTGATCGCTGGGGCCGGCATCGCCGGCGTCGCGCTCGGCTTCGGCGCACAGAGTCTCGTCGGCGACTGCATCGCCGGCCTCTTCATGTTGCTCGAGGACCAGTACGGCATCGGTGACGTCGTCGATCTCGACGAAGCGGTCGGCACCGTCGAGAAGATCTCCTTGCGGACCACCGTGCTCCGTGGCGTCGATGGCACCGTGTGGCACGTCCCCAACGGCGAGGTCCAACGCGTCGGCAACAAGTCCCAGCTCTGGTCCGTCGCGGTGGTCGACGTCGACGTCGCCTACGACTGCGACCTCGCGCTCGCTCGCTCGGTCATTCTCGAGAACACCGAGCGGATCTGCACCCTCGAGGAGTGGGCCGACTCCGTCGTGGAACCGCCGAACCTGCTCGGTGTCGAAGCCCTCGGTGCAGACGGCATCACGATCCGCATCACGATCAAGACCCAACCCGGGGTGCAATGGGCCCTGCAACGCGCCATCCGCGAGGCGCTCAAGGGCGCCCTCGATGACGCCGGGATCGAAATTCCATTCCCGCAGCGAACCGTGTGGGTGCGTACCGAGGATCCCGCTGGCGACACCCAGTGATGCAACAATGACGCCATGGTGAATGCGGTGGTGGGAACCGGTCTGTTCGCGCCCGCCCTGACGACGGGTTGGCTGTGTCTGTCGATGCTCGTCCTCGTCGCGACCGCAGTCGGGTACGTCCGCCTCCGCGCCCACGTCGCACCGACCCGCCCGCGTCCGGCGGAGCACAGCGGTGCGCTCCGAGGCGACACGCCGGCCGTCGTCAACATGTTGACCAATGACGCAACGGTGACCGCCGCAGCGATGCGCGCGACGGTGGTCGATCTCGCCGCCCGAGGGTGGCTGCGCATTCTTCCGCCCGACGAGGAGGTCGACGAACTGGCTCGCGTGCGCCCGGCGGCCACGGCGTACGAAGGCGACGCCCTTCGCCCACACGAACGCCTGGTGCTCCAGCACGTGATGGCCCGGTTCGCGACCGATCGAGCCATCCCAGCTCGCTACCTCGCCGTCGACATCCGCGGCGGCTGGTGGCGGCGGTTCGCTGCCCTGGTGGCCGATGACGCCAAGCAGAGCGAGCTGATCGAGCGCCGTTGGTCACTGGCCCAGGTGTCGGTTCCCGCGGCCGGGGTCGCGCTCGCCGGCCTCTGCTGGTTTCTCGCCTGGTCGACGGGTGACACCGAGGTGGCGGTGATCGACTCCGTCACCGTCCGCGTCGCCGCCGGACTCACCGCGCTCGCTCTGGTCGGCAGCGCCGTGGGTGTCGCACGGCTGTACCTGCGGCCGACCTTCACCCACACCGAGTCCGGTGTCGCGGCCACCCGCCGGTGGCTCGCAGTGCGGCACAAGCTCGATCAGTCCGGCTTTGCCGAGCTCGCGCCCAGCGCGCTGGAGCTGGGCGACCGGCGCCTCGCGTACGCCACGGCGATGTGTCTGGCCGATGGCGCCGCCGTCGAGCTGCCACTCGCCCGCGAAGATCATCGCCGAGCGTGGAGCTCGGTGGGTGGTCGAGCCCGCCTCGTCCGAGTGAAGTATCCGATTCGCATCGCCTACGGCATGGCACCCTTCACCGCCCTCGGCATCGGCGTCGTCGCCTGCTTCGGCGGCATGGCGTTGCGACGGTGGGCCGACGACGTCGCCCGTGGTGAGGCGTTCGAATGGATCTACGAACGCATCCCGGAACAGGACTGGCTGATCGCCGACGTGGCGACCGCGCTCACGTTCGCGGCCTACGCCCCGATACTGATCGGGCTGTGGATGGCACTGGCGGGCGCCGCCGATGGCTTCAGCACGATCGAACGCACCGGGTTCGTCCTCCGGAACCGACGCCCAGCAGAGATCTCACCACTCCCCCGTCGGCTCCGACGACTGCTCGAGCGGGACCGGTACCGGGCGTATGTCGCCGTCGACGACGGCACGAGCGACACGGTGACGGCCTGGAAGACCACCGAACGCCATGCGGTTCCGCAAGGGGCGAGGGCGACGGTGCGCGGCACGCCCGTGCTCGGCCATGTCCGCCGGGCAACTCCGGTCGGCCACCGGCTGATCGACTGAGTCAGCCTGCCGGTCGGTTCGCGTGCCGTCGGATCTCGTCGACGATCTCGGGCCAGCGCTGACGCGGAAGGTCGTGCCCCATGTCCGGGTACATGATGAGCCGTGAACCCGGTACCGCACGTGCCGTGGCCACGCCGCCGCTCGGCTTCACGAGCGGATCGAGCAAGCCGTGGATGACCAGGGTCGGTGCGGCGACACCGCCGAGCCCTGGCGTCCGGTCCGGACTCGCCATGATCGCCGCGGTCTGACGCGCGACACCGTCGGGCCGGAAGCTGCGCTCGAGGTTGTGTTCCGCGAGCGATCGCCGCTCGTCGGCATCGAATCCCGGACCGGAGATCAACCGATTGATCGTCACGGCGCGCTCGACGGCGTTCTCACGGGTGTTGTCACCGAGCCGCGCCACTTTCGGAAGCAGCTTGGCGGCCACCTTGCCGTACTTGCGGTCGCCGGTGTTCGACATGATCGAGGTGAGGGACCGAACGTGCGCTGGGTGCTCGATCGCCATGGTCTGGGCGATCATGCCGCCCATCGACACGCCGACGACGTGTGCCGGGCCCACGGCCAGCTCGTCGAGGAGTGCTGCGGCATCGGCGGCCATGTCAGCCAGGTGGTATCCGGTCTTCGGTGGGCGGCGCACCATGGTCTGGGCAACGGCCCGCGCCGCCGATGGGGGCTCCCACTCGAACTCGGTGCTCAGCCCGATGTCTCGATTGTCGAACCTGATGACCTGGAAGCCGGCGTCGACCAGCAGGCCGACGAACTCGGCGGGCCAGGAGGTGAGCTGCTCGCCCAGACCCATGACCAGGAGCAGCGGCTCACCGCTGCCCTCGGTCTCGTACTCGATGGTGATGCCGTTGACGTTTGCCGATGCCACGCGGCCGACGCTAGTGGCGGGTGCTGCCGGCCCCCACGCTCCAGAAGCCGGCCTTGAGGTATTCGCCCTCGCGGAAGGTCACCGGGTGATCGATGTCGTGGCCCGTGCGTCGGATCTCGCGCAGGGGTCGGCCTGCCGCATCAGCCGCGGCGACCACCGTGGAGAAGAACTGCTCGGGGGTGACCCTGCTCGAGCAGGACGCCTGCATGATCACCCCACCAGGGCGAAGCAGACGAAGTGCGAGGTGGGTCAGCCGCGTGTACGCCCGGAGCGCACCCTCGGCTTCGGTCTGGCGCTGCGCGAACGACGGTGGGTCGACGACGATGAGGTCGTAGGTGACGCGTTCTCGGGCGAGTTCGACCATGACCTCGAACGCGTCGCCCACCGCGGAGGTGAACTTGCACTCGGCGATGCCCGCCACGGACCGATTGCGCTCCATGTTCCGCTCCGCGACGGCGAGCGTGGGAGCGGACAGGTCGACCGCGTGCACGGATCGCGCGCCGCCGGCGGCCGCATGCACGCTGAAGCCGCCGGTCGAGGCGAAGACGTCGAGCATGTCGTGGCCAGCGGCCATCTCGCCGATCAGCGCACGGTTGGCCCGCTGGTCGAGGAAGTGGCCGGTCTTCTGGCCGGCGCGCACATCCGCTTCGAACTCGAGCCCGCCTTCGGTGAACACGATCGGTTCGTCGGGCACCTCGCCGGCGATGCGCATGCCGTCGGTGAGCCCGAATGTCTCGCCGCGCTGCAGGTTGCGAGCCAATCGCAGCACGATCCCCTCACAACCGGTCACGTCGATGAGCGCATGGGTCAGGTCCGCGAGGTGCGGGAACCACGCCGCCGAGTACAGCTTGACGACCAGCACCCCGGCGTACCGGTCGACCACGCAGCCGGGCATCCCGTCGTTCTCGCCGTTGATGACCCGATACCCGAGCCGGGCGGCATCGGGGGCATCGGTGAACGGGGAGCGGATCGCGAGGGCCCGTGTGATCGCCGCGCGCCAGAACGGTTGGTCGATCGGCGTGGGTCTGCCGACGTGGAGCACCTTGAACTGGATCGGCGACGTCGGGTCGTACAGCGCGATCGCCACGAACTTGCGGTTCTTGTCGAAGATGACACCGAGGTCGCCGGTCGTGGCCTCGTGGCTGATCGAGGTCACGGACTCCTCGAAGATCCACGGGTGTCCGGCCTTGATGTGGCGGAGTGCGTCTGGCGTGACGCGCACGGCGAGTCGCCGCTCGCCGGCGGTCTGGAGAGATCGGACCGAGCCGCTCACACGAGGGCGGCTCATGCGTCTCCGAACGACGCCACGAGCCCGACGTTCGGCGCCACGTTGCCGCCGTGGACGTCTGCCCATGCCGAGACGACCCCTGCATCGCCGGTGCGATGTTCGATGTCGAGCCAGGCGCGGCTGCCGTCGATGAACTCGACCATGGCGATCGCGGTGCGACGGCGATACTCCTCGGCACCCCAGGCGGCGAGCTGGCGTTCGATGTCCATCGGTGCGAAGAAGAACTGCGGCGCCGGACCTGCGAGGTCGGTGGACGGCGGTGCGTCGGCATCGTGATGGCTCTTGCCCACCATCATCGAGTGCTGGAGGAGGTCGCCGAGGTGGGCATGCACGGCCGCGAGCACGGTCGGATTGCCGGCCATGTCGATCACCACGCTCGGCACCGCGGCGATCTGGGCGATGTCGTCGTACGCGAGCACCGTGTCGTAGAAGCCGAGCGACTCGACGAACGCGACGTTCGACTTCGAGGTGAGGCCGACCACGGCGAGACCGTCGCGCTGGGCGGCACGTTGCGCGAAGCCGATCGCGGTCTTCGACGATGCCGAGATCACGATGACCTGCTCGGCACCGAAGTACACGTCGCCCTCGGCGCCTCCTGCATCGGCGAAGAACTCGTCGGCGAGGAATCCCGTGAGGAAGAGGACGCGAAGCACGGCGTGGCGGTCCTCGCCGTCGTCCGCGGAGTCGTAGTACGGATCGCGGTCAGCGGCCACGTAGGCCCGATAGACGGGTGCGTGGGCCTGTCGGTGGGCTCCGTCGTCGCGGAAACCGTCGCGCGTGGCCGTGGCGGTGAACGTCACCGACTCCGCCATTGGAAACCAGCCGTAGTAGCGGCCGCCGACGGGGAGGTCGGCGTTGGCGGACTCGACGATGTCGGCCCAGCCCATCGCCGGTACTCGGCCCCAGGTCGCGGGGTCGTCCTCGGCGGGAAAGAAGTCCCAGTAGCCGAGCATGTCGCCGGCGCCGGCATAACTGATGTTGTTCGCGGTGATCGCGAACTTGTCGATGCGCAACCGGATCTGGCCGGGCTGCAGTTCGGGCGTCGCCGCCTCGTGGAGCGCGGAGTCACCGAACGAGGCGCGGCGCACCTCGAGGACGTGGGGGGTCTCCCCGCTCGGATTCGAAGATGCGCCGTGGGTGTCGGTCATACTCACCAGCATGCCTGATCAGAACTCTCCCCTTGCGCTCTCGAACCTGTTCGGTCTCGACGGAAAGGTCGCCGTCGTCACGGGCGGCTCCCGTGGGATCGGCTTCATGATCGCGTCGGGCCTCGTCGCCAACGGCGTGCGCACCTACATCACCGCCCGCAAGGCCGAAGCCTGCGACGAGGCGGCAGCGACGCTGTCCGAACACGGTGAGTGCATCTCGATTCCGGCTGACATGTCGACCGCCGAGGGTGTCGCCTCGTTCGTCGCCGCTGTCACCGAGCGCGAGTCGCGGATCGACATCCTCGTCAACAACGCCGGCGCTGCATGGGGGGCACCGCTCGGGGAGTTCCCCGACATCGGTTTCGACAAGGTGCTGGACATCAACGTCAAGGCACCGTTCATGCTGACCCAGGCGCTGCTGCCGCAGTTGAAGGCCGGAGCGACACCGGATGACCCGGCGCGCGTGATCATGATCGGATCGATCGACGGCATTCGCGTGCCGGTGGGTGACAACTACTCCTACTCGGCGTCCAAGGCCGGGATCCACATGATGGCTCGACACATGGCGAGCCACCTCGTGCGCGAGAACATCACGATCAACTCGATCGCTCCCGGCCCGTTCGAATCGAAGATGATGGCCTATCGCCTCGCCGATCCGGAGAACCGCAAGATGGTCGAGGCTGCGGTCCCACGCGGCCGCATCGGCACGCCGGAGGACATTGCCGGCACCGTGATCTTCCTCGCCAGCCGGGCAGGAG
>JBAWHL010000276.1:0-2517 GCA_049593815.1 Ilumatobacteraceae bacterium
CCTTGGCGTCCTTGAGGCCCACGCCGAGCAGGTCCTTGACGACCTTGACGACCTGGATCTTCTGGGCGCCTGCGCCGTTGAGGATGACGTCGAATTCCGACTGCTCCTCGCCACCAGCGGCGTCGCCGCCGCCACCGGCGGGGGCAGCTGCGGCCACGGCGACCGGAGCGGCTGCGGTGACTTCGAACTTCTCTTCGAAGGCGTCGAGCAGTTCCTTGAGCTCGATCACGGTCATGTTGCCGATCGCGTCGAGGATCTCTTCCTTGGTGGACATGGTGTTCTCCTGTTTCAAAAAATGTGTGTACGTGATGTTCGATCAGACGGCGTCGGCCGACTGCTTTTCGATGAGTGCGTTGAGCCCGTAGGCGAAGCTGCGTGGGAGCGCCTGGAGCAGACCAGCGGTCTTGACCAGGGGCGCCTGGAACGCGCCGGCAATCTGTGCCAGCAGTTCTTCGCGGGACGGAAGACTGGCGAGTGCCTTGACGTCATCGGCGGTCATCGGGCTCTCGCCCAGAACACCGCCCTTGATGACGAGCAGGGGATTGGCCTTGGACTGGTCGAGCAGCGCCTTCGCGGCCGCCACCGAATCACCGGTGACGAACGTGAGTGCCGTCGGCCCGAGCAAGTACTCGTTCAGACTCTCGAATCCGGCGTCGGTGGCAGCGCGTCGCGCCAGGGTGTTCTTGTACACCTTGTGCTCGGCACCGGCCTCGCGCAGCGGGGAACGCAGATCGGCCAGTTGGCCGACCGACATCCCGCGATACTCGGACACGAACACCGCGACGCTGTCGTTCAGCTTCGCGGTGATCTCCTCGACGATGACGACCTTGTCGGCTCGTGCTGGGGAAATCTTGGTTTCCGTTGTCATGTGTGCATACCTCCTCTCGCTACAACTCGTGGTGCTCGCATCAGATGCGAACACCGACGAGGAGCGCACCGCATGCCCGACGAATCAGGAATGGGGTGGATCTTCGGCGATATGCACCTCGGTTGGTGGGACGAACCCATTACCCCCTGACGGGGACCAACGGTCTCAGGCGAGCGACCGTTCAATATGTGAGAACTGAATGATACGGGCTGTGCCCGCCGATTCACTGTTCCGGCTTGAGCCGGCCCGTGTCGACATGGACGCCGGGGCCCATCGTGGATGACACGGTGATCTTCTTCAGGTACTTGCCCTTGGCCGAGGCCGGCTTGACGCGCTGGATCTCGTCGAGCACGGCGCGGAAGTTCTGCTCGAGCGCGGCGGGCTCGAAGCTCGACTTGCCGAGCGGCACATGGACGTTTCCGTAGCGGTCGGTGCGGTACTCGACCTTGCCGCCCTTGAAGTCCTCGACGGCCTTGGCGACGTCGGGGGTCACCGTGCCGGTCTTCGGGTTCGGCATCAGTCCGCGTGGACCGAGGACGCGACCGAGGCGACCGACGACGGGCATCATGTCCGGCGAGGCGATGACGAGATCGAAGTCCATCTTGCCGCCTTCGACCTCTGCAGCCAGATCGTCGGCACCGACGATGTCGGCGCCGGCGGCGCGGGCTGCGTCAGCGGCTTCGCCGGTGGCGAACACGGCGACACGGACGTCCTTGCCGGTACCGGCCGGGAGGGCGACGGTGCCGCGCACCATCTGGTCGGCCTTGCGCGGGTCGACGCCGAGGCGGATCGACACGTCGATGCCTTCGTCGAACTTCGCGGAGGACATGGTCTTCACGAGCGTGACGGCCTCGGTCGGGGCGTAGTACTGGTCCCGATCGAACTTCTTCAGCGCGTCTGCGTACTTCTTGCCTGACATGGTGTGTCTCCCTCAGGGTGTTGGCCCGCCGGGCGAGGTTGTCCCGGTCGTGGCAGTGGTTGGATTGGAGTGTTGCATCGCGGGTCTGACCCCTGATGCAACAGCGTGCGGGTCTACTTGACTTCGATGCCCATGCTGCGGGCGGTGCCGCGGACCTGGAGCTTGGCGGCATCCATGTCGTAGGCGTTGAGGTCGGGAAGCTTGATGGTGGCGATCTCCTCGAGCTGTGCCTCGGTGATCGATCCGGCCACTTCGGCACCCGGGTTGTTCGCTGCCTTGGCGAGGCCGGCCTTCTCGCGGATGAGCACCGCGGTCGGGGGCGTCTTCAAGATGAAGTCGAACGTGCGGTCCTCGTAGATGGTGATCTCGGTCGGCACCACGGTGCCGGCCTGAGCTTCGGTCTGGGCGTTGTACGCCTTGACGAAATCCATGATCGCGATGCCGTGCGGGCCGAGCGCGGTACCGACGGGCGGTGCCGGGCTGGCCTTGCCTGCCTCGATCTGGATCTTGACGACCGTGATGACTTTCTTCTTCGCCATGGTGATGTGCTTTCCGTGCTCTTCTTTGAGGGTGTGTCCGTCGCCTACGGCGAATCAGAGTTTGGCGACCTGGCTGAAGTCCATCTCCACCAGGGTCTCGCGACCGAAGATGTTGACGAGGACCTTCAGCTTCATGTGGTCTGCATTGATCTCGGCGATCTCGCCGGTGAAGTCGGCGAATGGGCCTTCCT
>JBAWHL010000277.1:0-1767 GCA_049593815.1 Ilumatobacteraceae bacterium
ATGCCGACGGGAAGGCCGCGGCGATGTACTTCTTCTCCCCGTCGGGCGGGGTGACACCCAGGATCAGCATGTGCTCGGCCATCCACCCCTCGTCGCGGGCCATGGTGGACGCGATGCGCAGCGCGAAGCACTTCTTGCCGAGCAAGGCGTTGCCGCCGTACCCGGAGCCGTACGACATGATCTCGCGCGTCTCGGGGAAGTGCACGATGTACTTGTTCTCGGCGTCGCAGGGCCATGGAACGTCCGTGGCACCGTTCTCCAGCGGTGCGCCCACCGAGTGCAGGCACGGGACCCATTGGCCGTCGCCGAGCACGTCGAGGGCTCCCTGGCCCATGCGGGTCATGATGCGCATCGAGACGGCCACGTAGGCGGAGTCGGTGAGCTGCACGCCGATGTGGGCGATCGGCGAGCCGAGCGGGCCCATGGAGAACGGGACGACGTACATCGTGCGGCCCTTCATGCAGCCGGTGTACAGCTTCTTCATCTCCGCGCGCATCTCGACGGGGTCGCGCCAGTTGTTGTTCGGGCCTGCCTCGTCCGCGGTCGTCGAGCAGATGAACGTACGGTCCTCGACGCGAGCGACGTCGCCCGGATCGGAGTGGGCCCAGTAGCTGTTCGGGCGCTTGGCCTCGTCGAGCTTGGTGAAGGTGCCGGAGTCGACCAGTTGCTGTGCGAGTCGCTCGTACTCTTCAGCCGAACCATCGCACCAGTAGATGTCGGCGGGCTGCATCACCGCTGCCCATTCCGATACCCAGTCCTCGAGGCGCTGGTTGCTGGTCGTTCCGCTCATCTGGTGACTCCTCGTTGAGTTCCGTTGTGTGTTGCGATCAGTTGCGGCGGCGTCGATGCCATCCGCGGTGTCCTCGGTCAGCGTAGGGCGAGGCGTACCGAACGAAGAAACGCAGGGCGGATTGCCAGCAGCCGTTGGGCCGGGGCCGAGGGATTCGGCGCGATGCGCGCCGGAGGGATCAGAGATCCGGGGTGGCCATGTCGACCTCGGAGCCGAGGTGCAGACGCGTGGCGCTGCCGGCTTCGTCGAGATCGAACACCACACGCTGGCCGGGGCGCAGCATGCGGAACACGGAGCCCGCAAGGGCGTCCGCGGCGAGTTCGTAGTCGTTCAGGTCGGTGTCGCACATGACGAGGCCGTCACCAGTGACGGGGTCGTAGGCCTTGATGACACCCTGCATGTCGAGGACTCAGCCAGCCTTGACGATCTTGCCGGACTTGATGCAGCCCGTGCAGACGTTGACGCGCTTGGCGGCGCCGTTGACGCTGGCACGCACGCGCTGGATGTTCGGGTTCCAGCGACGCTTGGTGCGGCGATGCGAGTGCGACACCGACATGCCCCACGAGGGGCCCTTGCCACAGACTTCACATTTCGATGCCATTGGATTCTCCTGCGAGGGTGCCGGGGTGGCCCGGCTCGATCTTGTTTGAAGCGCCCGTCGGACCAAGAGGCCTGTCGGGACAGCCATGAAATGCTACCAACGGAATCCACCGGCGCCACGACCGATGTGATCGAGGCGTCCTGGCACGACGGCGTCACGGCCGACACCGGCTCGGTGCTCGGTCCGCGACGGTCAGGTGGCCGCCGCCGGTGGTGACCGCTGGCGGAATCGTACGGTTCTCGTAGGCTCTGCGCTCGTGGCGACATTGGAACGGTTGAACACCGCGGCCCTTCGGGAGACGGTACGCACATTCAGAGACACCGTCAGCGCACATGCGCAGGGGTTGAACCGACTGAACGTGTACCCCGTGCCAGAC
>JBAWHL010000278.1:0-3535 GCA_049593815.1 Ilumatobacteraceae bacterium
GATCGAGGCCTTCGCCTTCGCGGCGATGCCGAGGACGAACGCGTCACCGCGGCCGACGGCACCAGCCGGTGGCGCCACGAGCTCGTTGTTCGAGATGCCCTCCTCGAACTCCTTGACTTCCTTCTTGTCGATCCGATGGCCGAAGGTCGCGTCGACGACGACCGTGATGGCCGTGTCGGGGTGCTCCTCCATGAAACTCATCACCGCCTCGTTGAGCTGTGCAAGGCTCGGCAGCGAGCGTCCCTCTGTGGCGATGTTGGACCCGTCGACCACGACGTGGGCTGGTCCGTTTGCTGATGTCATTCCTTCTCGTTCCTGAGTCATGCGAGCACGCCGCACGTGTCGAAGGAGTTCGACCACGCCGGCTGCCGCACACTCATCGTAGGCTCGCCCGTCATGATCCGAGCAGTACTCTGGGATTTCGGCGGGGTCATCCTGTCGAGCCCGTTCGAAGCCTTCAACCACTACGAGCAGGCACAGGGGCTGCCACGCGACTTCATTCGCAGCGTCAACGCGACCAATCCAGACACCAACGCGTGGGCCCTGTTGGAGCGCAACGACATCGGTCCGGCCGAGTTCGACACGCAATTCGCGGACGAATCAGCGCAGCTCGGTCATCGCATTCCCGGCGCCGACGTGCTCGGACTGCTGTCCGGTGAGGTCCGACCCGAGATGGTGACGGCGCTCGAACGGGTCGTCGCCGCCGGCTATCGGACGGCGTGTCTGACCAACAACGTGCTGACGACCGGCGACCCGCGCGCCGACACCGTCCACGTGATGAGTCTGTTCGAGCACGTCGTCGAATCGAGCAAGGTCGGCTGCCGCAAACCCGAACCGCGGTTCTACGAGATCGCCTGCGAACTGCTCGAGGTCGAACCCGCCGAGTGCGTGTTCCTCGACGACCTCGGCATCAATCTCAAGCCCGCCAAGGCGATGGGCATGACGACCATCAAGGTGCTCGGCGCCGACGACGCGATCACCGATCTGGAATCGGTCCTCGCCATTCCGCTGCGCTGACCCGTCGGGTCAGAGGCCCTCGAACGTGCGCTCCATGAGATCGGCGAGTTCCTGCTCGTGGATCGTCTTCGAGCCGGTTGCCGGGCTTCCCGACTCGACGCGTGCCACGTGGCGCAAGTCGTAGCCGCGGTCCTTCACGCGCCAGGTGTGGTGCTCGACGAAGTTCCAGGCGCCCATGTTCTCGGGCTCCTCCTGGAGCCAGCGGATCTCACGTGCGTTCGGGTACCTGTCGAGAATGCCGAGCATCTGCTCGGTGGGGAGCGGGTAGAGCTGCTCGACCCGGACGACGGCGACCGGCGCGCCGAGCCGGTCGCGCTCGTCGATCGCGTCCCACGCGACCTTGCCGGAACAGAACACGATCCGAGTCACGGCGTCCGCGTCGATCGTTCCGGGGTCGTCCAGGACCTCCTGGAACGATCCGATCGTCAGATCGTCGATCGCCGACCGGGTCTGCTTCATCCGCAGGCCCTGCTTGGGGGTGAACACGATCAACGGCGTGCGCCGCTCGGAGTGCACCTGGCGACGCAGGAGATGGAAGTAGTTCGCCGCGGTCGTCGCGTTGCACACCTGCATGTTGTCCTCGGCGGCCAACGTCAAGAAGCGCTCGATGCGCGCCGAGCTGTGTTCGGGGCCCTGGCCTTCGAAGCCGTGCGGCAACAACAACACGACGCCGTTCTGCTGGTCCCACTTGTCCTCGGCAGCGACGATGTACTGGTCGATGACGATCTGAGCGCCGTTGATGAAGTCACCGAACTGCGCCTCCCACATCACGAGGGCGTCGCGGTTGGCGTGGGCGTAGCCGTACTCGAACCCGAGCGCGGCGTACTCCGACAGCAGCGAGTCGAAGACCCAGAACTTGGTGTCCTCGTCCAGGTCGGCGATCGGCACCCACGACTCGCCGGTGAGGTTGTCGACGAGCGCGGCGTGACGCTGGCTGAACGTGCCACGGCGCGAATCCTGCCCCGCGAGACGGACCGGGTGACCCTCGAGCGCGAGCGACCCGATCGCCAGCGCCTCCGCGGTCGCCCAGTCGACCTCGCCGTCAGCGAACGTCTTCGCCCGAGTCTCGAACTGGCGGCCGAGCTTCGGATGGACCGTGAAGCCCTCGGGATAGTTGGTGAGCTGCTGGAACACACGGTCGAGGACGTGCCGTTCGACGCCGGTCGGGATGTGTGGCAGGACACCGAGCGGCCGCGGCGGTCGCGGCACGGTGATCGCCCCGGGTGCCTGCGAACGGGTCTCGTCGAGGGCGACCTGCAGCTTGTCGTGGAAGTCGGCGAGCGCCTGCTCGGCCTCGTCGACGGTGATGTCGCCGCGACGGACGAGGGTCTCGACATACAGCTTGCGGACGCTGCGTCGCTCCGCGATCGCCTTGTACATGAGCGGCTGGGTGTAGCTCGGATCGTCACCCTCGTTGTGTCCATGGCGCCGGTAACAGACCATGTCGATGACGACGTCCTTCTTGAACGTCTGGCGGTACTCCCAGGCCAGTTCGGCGACCCGGACACAGGCTTCGGGATCGTCGCCGTTGACGTGGAAGATCGGGGCCTGGATCGTCTTCGCGACGTCGGAGCAGTAGAGCGACGAGCGGGCGTACTGCGGTGCGGTGGTGAAGCCGATCTGGTTGTTGATGATCAGGTGGATGGTGCCGCCGATGCGGTAGCCACCGATGTCGCTCATCGCGAGACCTTCGGCGACGATGCCCTGACCGGCGAACGCCGCGTCACCGTGGATCAGCACCGGCAGCACGCTGAATGCGCCCTGCGGCTCGATCTGGTCCTGCTTCGCGCGAACCATGCCCATGACGATCGGACCGACCGTCTCGAGGTGACTCGGGTTGGCGGCCAACTCGACCGACACGTCGGCGCCCGAGGGGCTGACGTACTTGCCCTTCATGCCGAGGTGGTACTTGACGTCGCCCGAGCCCTGGACCGACGACGGGTCGATGTGCCCCTCGAACTCGGAGAAGATCGCCTCGTAGCTCTTGCCCATGATGTTCGACAAGACGTTGAGACGGCCGCGGTGCGCCATGCCGAGCACGGCCGAGTCGAAGTCGGCGTCGGCAGCACTCGACAGGATCTCGTCGAGAATCGGAATCGCCGACTCCGCGCCCTCGATGCCGAAGCGCTTGGTGCCCACGTACTTCGTGGCGAGGAACTTCTCGAAGGACTCCGCGGCGTTCAGCCGTTCGAGGATGCGGTGCATCCGGTCCTTCGACATCGGCTCGGTGTTGCGCTCGAACCGTTCCTGGATCCACTGCTGTTCGTCGGTGTCCTGGATGTGCATGTACTCGACGCCGATCGTGCGGCAGTACGCGTCCCGCAGCACACCGAGCAGATCGCCGAGACGCATCTTCGGCACACCACCGACACCGTCGGTGAGGAACTCGCGATCGAGGTCCCAGATCGTGAGCCCGTAGGTCGCGGGGTCGAGTTCGCGCGGCGTCGCCGGCTCCTTCCACCGCAGCGGGTCGAGGTCGGCGATGAGATGGCCACGCACCCGATGGACGCGGATCAGC
>JBAWHL010000279.1:0-1639 GCA_049593815.1 Ilumatobacteraceae bacterium
GAGGAACTTCGCCCACGACACCAGGCCGAACCCGATCCCGGCGAGGCAGAGCCCGAGGCCGATGCCCAGCCAGACTTCGGTGTGGTCGGACCAGTAGCCGTAGGCGGCGACGACACCACCGACCATCGCGATCGCGAATGCGACGATCGCGGCCCGCTCGGCGCGGGTGTTCACCAGTTCGTCGCTCACGCCCCACCGCCGGTCTCGAGCGCACCGTCGCCGACCGCGGCATTCACACCGTCGTCATCGTCGGTCTCGTCGGTGTGCGGGTCACGACCGGACTTCGGTTGGCCGATCCACCGCGTGAGCGCGATCAGCGGGACGAGCGCGAGCAGCCATGCGGCCAGTCCTTCGGCGACGGGTCCGGCCCCACCGAAGCTGGCGGTGCCGGTCGTGTTCTCCTCCTGCAGGTGGTCGACGTATCTGGCGACGTCGTTGATGTCCTCGGTGGTGAAGGAACCGAAGACCGGCATCGAGCCCGGCCCGATCAGGATCGCTTCGCCCACCTCGGTGGGCGTCGATCTGGTGAGGTTCGGGGCTCGGCGACCGCCACCGATGGGGGCGCCCGATCCCGACGCGACGTGGCAGGCAGCACAGTTCAAGCGGTACAGCTCTCCACCGCGGGAGAGATCGCCGGCTGCGATGTCGACGTCGGGAATGCCGACACCCGGTCCGAACAGTTCGATGTAGTCGACCAGTGCGCGGATCTCGTCGTCGGTGAACCGCACGGGACCGCTGGTGGCCTGCATCCCCGGGTCGGCGAGCGGCATGCGACCGGTCCGGAGCACGAAGTCGGTCGCTGCCGCCCCCTCGTTCTGCAAGGTCGGACCGCGTTCTTCGATGCCCGTGCCGTCGACGCCGTGACAAGACGAACAGTGCGTGACGTAGAGCGACTCGCCCAGTTCGAGTTGCGGGGACTGGGCACGGCCGACGCCACCGTCGGACATCGCGACCCACGCGCCGCCGGCCAGGCTCACCGCGGCCACACCCATGAGGAGCCAACGCGAGCCGAGCAACGACGAGAGGCCGACACGTCGACTCACTGGATCACCCAGATCGTGATGAACACGCCGACCCAGACGATGTCGACGAGGTGCCAGAACAGCGAGATGCCGTTGGTCCACGGGCTGACCTCGTCGATCGATCGGCTGCGCGACGCGCGGATGAACAGCAGCGCGAGCAGCGCCAACCCTGCCGAGACGTGCAGCGCGTGCAGCCCGGTCAGCCCCCAGTAGATCGAGCCGTACGGATGGTCGTCGGCGCCGAAGGAGAGCTCGGTGTACTCCAGGACCTGGTTGATCAGGAAGATCGCTCCGAGCGCGATCGTCGCCATCAGCCAGCGGCGCATCCCGGCCGCGTCGCGACGTTCCTGGGCGCGGTCCACGGCGATCATCGTGAAGGAGGAGGAGACGAGGACGAGGGTCGCTGCCGCCGCCCGCCACACCTGGAGTTCGACCTCGTCGGCGGGCCACGGATCGTTGGTCGCCCGGAGCAGGAAATACGCCGCGAAGAACGGCGCGAACAGCATCAGGTCCGATGCCAGGAAGACGACGACGCCGAACTGCCCCGTCGATCGAGCGGGCGGTTCGCCCACCCCCTCGATCGTGGATGTCGCCGTCATCGCTCCGACCCTACATCC
>JBAWHL010000280.1:0-5440 GCA_049593815.1 Ilumatobacteraceae bacterium
TTCAAACAGGAGTCCAACAACGAGATCGACTTCACGTTCCACGGGACCACGAACTTCACCGTCCGCAAGTACCCGAACTCGGAACTGTTCGCGCTGATCGACCCCGAGGAGGTGAAGAAGTCGATCATCGAAGCCGACCTCAGTCAGCCGTACTTCACGTTGCTCGACGTGCCGGTGCAGGTGACCGCCGACTTCGACCGCGACCCGATCGCGGCGATCAAGGTCTTCCTCGACTACGACCAACAGGACGACCAGTCGAACACGCACAAGCGCCAGACCGAAGAGTTCCTGTTCGACTCCAACGACGACCGTTACTTCTTCCGAACGGTGATGGCCCGCAACGCCGACGGCACCCCGAAGGACGAGTACACCTACCGCAGCCAGATCATCTACAAGGCGAGCGCCAAGTCCGAGGATCTCGCGCCCGTCACGACTCGCGACCGCAACCTGATCATCGGCTACGACCAACTCAACTGCGTCAACGTCGCCGTCTATTGGGGAGCGATCCCCGCCGACGCAGTGCAGCAGGTGCAGGTGTCGTTCCGGTACCCGGGCATCGACCTGCCATCGGCGAACGCCGACGTGTTGCTGCGCATGGACGCGCCCCAGGCATCGTGGTTCACCTACACCGGCGACCAGACGTCTCGCGAGTACGAGTACGACATCACGTTCTTCATGTCCGATGGACAGCTGATCGAGCTCCCGACTCAGCGTGGATCGACGGAACGACTGATCATCAACGCACCGTTCCAGGACAAGCTCGGCGCCACCTTCGTCCCCCAAGGTGCGTTCCCACCCGTCGCCTCGATCGTCGTCACGACCAAGTACGTCGACGGTGACTACGACGTCAGCGACGTCCACTCCTTCACCGGCCCCGGCGAGACGTGGGCGTGGGAAATCGACCTCCGCAATCGGGCGCAGCGCGAGTTCCAGTACCGAGTCGACGTCACCTACGTCGACGGGTCATCGGAGTCGGGCGACTGGAAGCCAGGCAACGAGGGGACGGTCCTCGTCGGCGACGTCGCCAGAGAGATGCTCGAGATCGAAGTGGTCGCCGACCTGCTCGACATGTCGAAGTGGAAGCTCGTCATCGTCCGCCTGGCCTACGCCGATCCCGACAACTCCTTGACGCTCGATCACACGATCAAGCTCACCGGCGTCCCGGCAGCACCGGAGGACCTGAAGTGGACCGTCCCGGTCAAGGACGCCACCAAGCGTGGCTACACGTACCAGATCCAGGCCTTCGCCCACGACGGCACCAAACACCTCGTCGACCCGACCCCGACCGACGACCCACTACTGCTCCTGGAGTTCTGATCCCCATGCCCAAATCAGTCCCCGACCCCGCCAGTGTTCCGGCGACGCCTGCCGCCGCCCCGGTGATGATGTCGCTGTCGACGACCGCGCTGTCACCGAAACTGCTGACACCGGTCTTCGCACGAACCCAGGAGTTCCGCCCACTCCTCACGACCAACCTGCAGCTCGCGGTCCTCCGCAACCTGACGATCGCCCCCCAGCTGCAGAACGCACCACTCGTGAACGCGGCACCGTCGAAGGTGGACCAGGCGATCGCCGGCGCTGACGGCACGCCCTACTACGTGCCTCGCGCACGGATCGCGGAGCGGTCCAAGGCGACCCACGCGCCCTACGTGTTCCTCGAACGCCGGGAGGGTGCCGTGCGGCTCCAGGTGTGGTTCGACCTCACCATCGCCGATCCGGCCGGTACCGCGCTCCCAGTCGACGGGTATGCGGTGTCACTCGTTGGAAGCAGCGGGCGCATCGACTTCGGCCGGTGCGACGAGCTTCCGCCCACCGACAAACCCGACGGTGTGGTCGCGCAGCTCTTCTGCGAAGCAGAGCTGACCCCGGAGCAGACCAACCAGGTCGTCGGCATGATGCAGACCGACGGCGACGCTTCGTTCCGAGTCACCGGCAACGTGCACTACTCGCTCGGCGCAAGCGCCGGTCCAGCGCCGAAGGGTCGGCGGCGACGCCCCCGCCCGGCGGACGCAACCGTACGCGACCAACGGGTGAAGGTCGCTCCGGCGACGGCACGGCTCGCGAACATCAAGGTGTCCACCAAGGCGCTGCTGTCCTCGGCGGTCCTCAAGGTCGGCGCCGTCACCGCGAAGCCCACCCCCACGGCCGCTCCGACACAGCACAACACCAACATGTCGCTCGCCCCGGCCGACAACGCCGGCGTTCGAGCCCACTTCCCCACCAGCATCCGCCAGAACCAGTCGATCTTCGCCCAGGTCACGACCGGATTCGGCACCGAGCCCTGGGCGCAGTGGGTGCCGCTGCAGAACGGTCGGTTCATCGAATCCCCGGCCCCCGAGCAGTTCTTCGTGCTCCCGGACGAGTACCGGTTGGCGCTCGATCCGGAGTCCGGGATGCCCGCGCTCATGGTGCTGTTGGTCCCGCCCGAGCGAACCGAGGGCGACGAGGGGCCGACGTCGTTCGGCGGCGACTACAAGATCCGCTGTCGGTTCAGCATCGTCCCCTGGTACGACCCCGAGCGACTGGAGCGCCTCCGCCAGGAGATCATCGACCACACCGGGGTCGCCTACCCGCAGCTGCGCGGCGGCGGATTCCGAGGTGCCACGTGTGCGCTGTCACGGACCTACGAGAGCCTCGGCTCGACGTTGGTCGGCGACGGCGAAGCGACGGTCGCCGTCGACGCGCTGGGCTTCGACCTCGTCGTCGACTGCACCAGCGAGTTCTACAACCTGCTCTCACACCTGATGGTCACCGACGGCGTCGGCGGCAACGTCGTGATCGACCTCGTCGCCGACGACGAGCATCCCGAACAGGCCACGGTGCCCGTCACGCTGCGACTCGACCGCCCCGCCCTCGACTTCCTCGTCGCCGAACTGATTCCGCCCCCCGAACCGGAAGCCACCCCGGATTCCGACGCCCCCGAGACACCTCCCGCTCCGATGCCCCCGCCGCGCATGCGCATCACGAATCCGATCCCATACGCCGTCACGGTGTCGTCGCTGGCGACGCGGCTGCTCGTGGTCGACGACACGCTGCCCACCCCGATCGGCGCCGTCACCGCGGCCAGCACGCCATCGTCGTTCACGATCCCGGCGGCCGACGGCGCGCCGACCACGCTCGACATCGAGCTCTCGCCGATGCCCTCCGATCTTCCTGCACTGTTCGGGGGCGTCGGCGTCAGCTTCATCGGCGTGAGCGTCGACATCGACCCCAATGCCGTGCTGGCCAAGGCACACGACCTCGGACCGTCGAGCGACCTCTCGAGCGCGGTCGAAGCCCGCAGCTACCAGCTCGAGCATCCCGACGTCCTGCCCGAGACACACGCCGATCTGTTCGGCATCGAGGTCCAGCTGAAGCGCGGCGAAGCCGAACCGATCACCGTCTTCTTGACCCGCGACCAGCCGGCCTCGACCGTGCAGGTGTCGTTCACGCTCGCCGACGTGCTCGCGGGTGCACGGCCGGAGCAGCCGAAGTTCGAATGGC
Source organism: Ilumatobacteraceae bacterium (assembly GCA_049593815.1). Classification (GTDB taxonomy): domain Bacteria; phylum Actinomycetota; class Acidimicrobiia; order Acidimicrobiales; family Ilumatobacteraceae; genus Sva-07. The sequence goes on from JBAWHL010000280.1 coordinate 3,484, forward strand.
GTCGCCGCAACATGGCCGGCGCCGGAACGGGCGAGTGGTCCGATTGGGAAACCATCGTCGGCCGCCAGCTCTTCATCTCACCCACCGGACTCTGAGGAGCGCCCATGCCGTCCACCACCGTCACACCCAGCAGCACCAACGAGTACATCGCCACCGACGACGTGGTGCTGACTCGGGAACCCGGCGCACCCGGCACGTGGCGCTACCTCTCCACCCGTCCTCATCCTCAGCTCGATCCGTCCGGCAACCCGCTGGCGTCGTGCATGGAGGCGGGAACGATGGGACTCGTCCAACTCGCCTGCCAGCTCGATCCCGACGGCGACGCGCTCGAGCGCCTGAGAACGGTGATCGGCAACGCCGCCCCGTCCCGGGCGATCATCGTGCTCCAGTCCGCCGTCGAGCGAGTGGTGTGCATCTCGCTGCGCACCGTTGCCGCGAGCGGTTGCGTCCACGACTCGACCGAACTGGCGCACTCCACCGGCTCCGGGTACCCGCCCCACACGGCGGTGTTCAACCTCTCGCTGCGTGACGCCGACCTCGCCGCCGCCCGTGCGGCCATGCAGGGCGAACGAGGTCACCTCGAGATCGAGTACCGCGCCGAGACCATCCACGGCCCCGTCACCGCCACCGCCGATGTCGGCGACTGGTTCTCTCCGACCGTCCAGGAGGACGTCCCATGTTGAAGATCAGCAAGCAGGAGCTCATCGATGGCGTCACCGTCTACGGCGACGACCAGTTCGACGACATCTTCTATCCGATCCCGGACGCGCCCCGGTTCCGCATCGGTGACGACGGGTCGCCCGTGTTCAAGTTCCTCAAGTACCGCAACCCGATCGATCGACCCGACGGGCGACGTGGCGGCGGCTTCGTGTTCTTCGACACCGAGTTCACCTTCACTCCGCAGAAGGAAGCGAGCATCAAGGAGACCCTGCAGACCAGGGTCCAGTCGATGGCGGGATCACCTGGCTTCCGTGCGTCGGCGCCCGGCATCCCCGAAGCCCACTTCGGCACGATGACCTACACGCGTGGCACATCGGCCCTCCTGCTCAAGGAAGACGACGGCACCCTCATCGAAGCCGTGCGCGGCGCCGGCAAACCGTCGCTGTTCGGGCGCAACATCTCGGCCTTCATGGTCGAGTTCTCCCCCGAGGGGGCGACCCTGTTCGAGCAGGCGCTCCAAGGCAAGGGCGGTGTCGTGCAGGTCGTCTACGACCTCTACTTCTGGGCGAAGCTGCCCGAGCTCTACGCCCGCGCATGGTTCGAAGCCGAGCAGTTCTACTCCTACGAGCAGACGATCGACATCGACTGGGACATGTGGGGCGACGACGAGTACGTCGAGAAGCTCACCGAGGAATTCGAGAGCGAAGAGACGATGGGCATCGACATCGACTTCTCCGCGGTGCTGCCGGATCCGGAGGCCGACCGCAAGCTGAAGGAGCGCATCCGGTCGACGATGGAGCGCTCGCTGCAGGACGCGGTTCTCCGCAAGATGATCCCGGACATCGAGGCGGTCCCACTCGACCAACGCGGCATGCCCGAAGACATCGAGCACATGCGCAAGAGCTTCGAGACCCACAAGGTGTCCTCGTTCTCGAACGAATACCGCGAGAACACCGCCATCGAGTGGAACTTCGCACCCCAGGGCACGCTCGCCAACATCACCACCCTGCTCGACGCCGAGGGCAACCCGGTGAAGTGGGACGACCACGCAACGCTCGTCGACCTCGACGACCCGTTCTTCAAACAGCTGAACGTGAAGGTCGGCGTGAACGCCGACTTCGCCGCGCTCCCGATCCACTCGATCGAGGTGAAGCTCGAATATCACCAGGGGGACCAACACGAGCTGGCCGAGTTCGCGTTCAGCGATGCCGACACCATCGAGACGTTCCGCACGTTCATCGCCGACGACCAGCGCGAGTACTCGTACTCGTACCAGGTGAACTACGTCGGCTCGAGC
>JBAWHL010000281.1:0-2990 GCA_049593815.1 Ilumatobacteraceae bacterium
GAGCACCGGGATGGCGCGGTGGCCCTCGAGCAGCAGCGCGACGAGTTCGTCGCGCGCGCCGACCGGCCAGCGGCCGGGCCACCCGTCGAGCGTGTCGTCCAAACGGTCGAGCGTCGCCCGACCGATCCGGCGCCCGGTTCGTGCCGCGGCGATCGCCGTCTGCAGCATCAGCGTCGCGTCCGCCGCCGGATTGGCGGTCTCGGCCAGCTCGACCTCGCCATTGCGAACGACCACCCCGGGGGCGACCGCGCGCTCCGGCTCGATCGTCGTCGGAGCGACCGCCCGACCCCAGTTCTCGTCGCACAGCCAGGCGACGGTCCGACCGGCGGCGGCGATGTCACCCATCATCAGGTCGGCGTCTTTCCAGCCCCCTGCCGCGGCTGCGGCGTCCTGGTCCTCGAGCCGCAGGATGTCGCCGGCGCGTCCGGTCGCGGTGTGGAGCGCCACGCGGGCACGCAGCAACGTGTCGTAGCTCGCGTCGAGGTCGATCACGTCCTTGGGGAGCAGCTCGAGGCCCGCCGCCTGCGCCCACCAGAGCGACTGCACGTCGCGCAGCCCGCCATGACCGTCCTTGAGGTCTGGTTCGAGCCAGTACGCGACGTCAGCGGTGGTCTCCTGACGGACCCGCACCCGATCACGCAACTCGGCGAGGTGGAGACCGCCCTTGGAGCGCCAGGTCGCGAGCCCCTCCCGCGCGACGTCGGCGGCGAGGTCGTCGTCGCCCGCCAGCGGACGCGCGGTGACGAGGGCCGTCGCAGAGTCGAGGTCGGTTCGTGCCAGGTCGAGCTGCTCGTCGATGCGGCGCACCGCGTGGCCGAGCTTCACACCCGAGTCCCAGAGTGGGTACCAGATCGCGCTCGCGAGCGGTTCGATCTCCTTGCTGACCTTCTTCGACTTGACGTCGTGGACGAGGAGCAGATCGAGATCGCTCTGCGGGGCGAGCTCGCCACGCCCGTACCCGCCGATGGCCAGCAGGGCGACGCGGCCCTTCGACGGCGCGAACTCGCGGTACGCCTCGTCGAAGATCGAGATCACCCAGTCGTCGGTGATGTCCGACAGGGTGCGGCAGTACGTTCGTCCGGGCGTCGTGGCACCGTCAGCGACCGCCGCGGCGGCGTCGAGGAGCGCCTGACGGGTGGGGAGCGTCACGACACGATGTCGAGCACCAGCGCCAGGGCGGCGACTCGAAGCGAGCCGCCCGTGGTGGTGGCGAAGATGGAGAGGGCGTCCTCGGTGGAAGCGATCTCCAGATCATACGAGGCCTCGTTCGGCGCCGCCGCGCCCGCTCCGGCGACAGCGAACGGATCATCGCCGCCGATCGCGACGCCGTCGACGCTGAGCGACTGCGTCGCCGTGTCCGTTTCCGTTGACGTCGACCGCGCCTGGACCGTGAACCTCAGTGGACGGTCAGGAGCATCGGCCGCCGGTGGGACCGATCCGCTGATCGGCACGTCGACCGCGAGCGGAACCGATCCGGTGACCGGTTCGTCCGCCGCGACGACCACCACGAGGCGTCGCGGAGCATCGGCATCGTTCGTCACGACCACGAGCGTCCACGACCCGTCGCCCGCGTCACTCGTGCCGCCCGGCCACTCGACGGTGTACCGCCCGCGGCCGTGCTCACGAACGAGTTCCGTGACGTCGGCGACAGAACGGAACGCGCCCGCCATCCCGACCGACTCGACCGACTCCGACGTGATCGACTGTGTCGGGCCGCCACCCGGAGCGGTGAACCCGACCTGCTGCGACAACGCCGACGACTCGCCCTCCCACACCAGCACGGCCTGGCCCACGACGGCGTCGTCGGGGAACTGGACGACCGCCGACGAGCTGTCGCGTCGTCCGGCCGGGCAATCGCTCGACTCGGCACAGGATCCGAGGGAGTTGCCGCCGGTGACGGCGTCACCGCGGACGATTTCGCCGATCAGCAGGCCGGGCACCGATGAGACCGGGACATCGAGCGACGGCGACGAAATGCTCGGATCGATGACCAACCGGTCGGGTCCGCCGTCCGCCACAGCGAACCGGAGCGACATCGACCGTGTCTGGCCGGGTTGGACATCGAGCGAACAGGTCGCACCGTCGTCGTCTTCCCGACGGCAGGTGCCGGCCCCCTCCGCGAGTCCGTCGAACGAGATGCCCTCGGACGTCCGCACGAAATAGGTGATCGCGGCCGGTTCACTGTCGTTGTTGGTCAGTCCCGCATCGATCGTCCCGGTGCCGCCGGCATACACGGGGCCAGCGGTGGACAGCGAGACCGCCAGATTCAGTGGTCGGCCACCCGGCACGTACACCGCCCCTTGCAGCGCACCTGGAAAGAGGAGTTCGATCCGGCTCGGCAACATCTGCGGATCGCCGGAACCGGGCACCGTGGTCTCGGACGGCGGTTCGGTGGTCGAGGTCGTCCGGTCCACGAAGTCGTCGAACGTCGAGCTCAGGTCGCCGAACGGAGCGCGGATCAGCACCGCCGCAGCGAGCAACGCCAACACGACGCCGGCCACCGCTCCGACCTGGGCCAGCCTGGTCATCCGTGCCGATCGTTGCTGCTCGAGTACCGCTGCTCCGAACGCCGCGCCGCCGGCACCGACCGCAGTGCGGTAGCTCGCGAGATCGAACCCGACGAGGCCGGGCACGATCGCGAGCGGCACGACCGCTCGCAGCCGTTCGCCCAGTGCGAGCCGGTTGCGGCAGTCGACACACCCGCCGGGCTCGAGGTCGGACGGTGCGCCGGAATCCGGTAGCGAGATCGTCTCGGAGCCGGGCACTCCGGCGAGATCCGGCCCGTACACGTGCAGCTCGACCGAGCGCACCTGCGCGACGGGCAACGTGCCGCGTCGATACCCACCGAGCAGTCCGATCACCGGACGACACATCACCGCCGCCGAGCCACTCTCGAGCGTGATGGCCATGACGGCGTCGAAGAGACCGCGGTCCGCCGCTTGTTCGATCGCCGCGACGTCGCTGGCGCTTCGCCCGAGCAACGTCGCGAC
>JBAWHL010000282.1:0-3293 GCA_049593815.1 Ilumatobacteraceae bacterium
TACGAGAGCACCATCCGCGTCATCGTGAAGAACGGCGTCGCCCACAAGAACACCCTCTGAACGTCGGTCTCGATCTGGTGGGGTAGAGCCGAAGACGTCCGGGCGGCCGGCCTTTTTGCCAGACGGCCAGACTCCCTGGGAGTGGCAACCTCGCGGTATCAGCTCATTCCCTTGATGATCGTGACCGACCCGGTCGACGCCGCGTGTCGATGGCCGATGATCGCTCGGTACTCCTCGGACTCGTAGAAGCCCCTCGCTGCTTCCGCGTCCGGAAACTCGATCAGGACGGTCCGGGTGTACGGGTGCTCGCCCTCGAGAGACACCTGCGCCTCGTCGACCGCGATGAACCGTGCTGAGGTTCGGGCCATGGCCGCGCCGAGCTCCGGCGTCCTGAAACCGGACTCGTACTCGTCATAGCGGGAGCGGTCGTGGATGGAGATCTCAGCGAGGATGTAGGCCGTCATCGTCCCATCCTCGCGCCAGGCTCCTCGAGGTGATCGATGACCGCCCGGAACGCCGTACCGGGTCCGCTGTCGCGCAACGTGGCCCGTCGGAGGTACCGCATGGATGACCCTGCGGGCACTCGGTATCGGCGCACGGTAATCACGATCGAGAACCGACAAGGCGCGCCACAGATCGGCCCAACCGTGACGCGAGATAGTCCCGAGCGGGACGCGGCCCTCCGGCGTTGCGGTGTCACATCAGATGTGCGTGCGGTGCGCCGCGGTCGGTCCTGATCGGGAAGTGCCGTACCGGACGGCTCGACGGGCCCGTGACTTCCGTTCACCCCAGCAGGGCGAGGTCCCGCCGGACGTAGCGCAGGTGCGCCCACTCCTCCTCCAGGATTACGCGCATGCAATCACCGGCGGTGGGATGCCAGTCCCCGCCGCCCCACGGATTGTCGCGCTCCTCGGCGAGCAGCTCCGGCGTGGCAGTGGCCTAGAAGTCGGTCACTAGCTGCTGCCGCTCGGCTCGCACCGCAAGGATGTCGTCGAACGCCGGCGCGTCGGCCCTGAAGATCGACATGTCGAAGCCCATCTCGGCCGCACCAGTGAAGACCTGGCCGATCTCGTGGAACGGCTGCTCCATCCCCAGGATCCCGCCGCGCAGCCAGGCATCGGTCGCCAGGACGAGGTGACGCAGCGTCTGGGCCAGCGACCACTCATCCTCGACGTGGGCGTCCACCAGTTCCGGGGGCGTGTTCGTCACCGTCGTCTCCCACGCAGCCTGCACCGCCACCCAACCGACCTGCAGGCCATCGGGCGTCTGCGCCTTCTGAAGCTCGCGGCCGGGAAACTGCCGGTTGAGCTCGGCGTCCACGAACGGCACCACGTCGATGCCGTTGACGATGAGGCTGCCGAACAACAGATCATGGCCGTCGATGTCGAGCCCGCCCACATCGACGCTGCGCATCGTCACCCCGCTGACGTCGCATGATCTCAGCGTGGCGCCCTTGAAGCTCGTCCTGACGAACATCGCACCCTCGAACTCCCCGGTACCGGAATAGATCGTCATCCCTGCATTCTGCCCGTTTGACGGCGACCTCGTAGCCCTTGAGTCGCCGATCTCCGGCCTCTTGTTCGCGACGCGCTCCGCTCACAACATCCGCTCCGGAACCCGGGCGGCGCACCAGCGGGCGCGCCGCATCTCGGCCCAAGCGTGACGCCACAGTTCCACGGGCAAGTCGGCCCCAGCCAGGTGCTCGGCATTCGCTCATTTGAATCGGAAGCGCCCCGCCGGACGGCCAAGGTTGATGGGCTCGGGTCGGCGCGTGGGATGGGTTCGAACGAGATAGTGGTCGGGCCGACGGTCGCGATGTCGAGGCACGGTGCGCGTAGGTTGTGCGCGTGACGGCGTGGACCCGAGACGCGTTGACCTACGAGACGATCGTCCGCCAGGGACTGTCTTCGCGCCGACCGCTCGGGGCGGCCGACACCGTGCGATCGATCCTGGCGCTGCAGGCACAGGAACCAGCGGCGCCGAATCTGGCGCTGTGGAATCGCATCGACGGCTTCGACGCGAACGATTTCGACCGCGCGTTGGCCGACGGTGCGATCGTGAAGGCGTCACTGTTCCGGTTCACGCTGCACGCCATCGACGCCGACGACCTCCCCTGGGCGCGGGCCGCCATGCAGAGTCGCGTGCGCGACGCCGGCTACCACGACATCCTCGACGACATCGGGCTCACGACGCAACGGGTCGAACAGGTCCTGGAGCGGCTGTCGACGATGATGGCCGAACCGCACGGCAACACCGACATCGAGCGGGTGCTCTCCGAGATCGTTCCCGAGGCCGGTGACCCGGCCCGACTCTGGTCGGCGCTGCGCATGGTCGGCGCCTTCCGGAACGCTCCGACGACCGACCCCTGGTCGTTCGGCCGACGCCCGGCCTTCCTGCCCTGCACTGTTGCCGCCGATGACGAACAGGCCGCGACCGGGGAGCTCGTGCGTCGATATCTCAGAGCGTTCGGGCCTGCGACGATCGCTGACATGTCGCAGTTCACGATCCTCAAGCGGTCGGCCCTCCGGGAGGTCGTCGAGTCGATGGGCGACGTCGTCGCCGTTGCCGGGCCCGATGGCGCAAAGCTCCTTGACGTGGACGGTGGCGATGGCGCATCGGACGCCGAGCTGGCAACGCTGCCGCCGCGGCTGTTGGGAATGTGGGACAGCGTGCTGCTGGCCTACGCGGACCGCTCTCGCGTGATTCCCGACGAGCACCGCCCGCACGTGATCCGACGCAACGGCGATGTCCTCCCGACCGTCCTGGTCGAGGGTCTCGTCCGGGGAGTCTGGCGGGCGTCGGCCGACGCGATCGAGATCCGAGCACTGGACCCGCTCGACGATGCGACCCTCCAGAGGCTGGACAACGAGGCGCGTGACCTGCGACGGCTTCTGGCCGACCGGGAGCCCGCCGTGTTCTCCCGATTCGGGCGGTGGTGGGATCGCCTGCCTGACGGTCCGACGATCACGATTGGGTCCTGAACACGGACAAATTCCAGAGCGCGTGCACCCGAGGTTCCGGCGGCAGCGCACATAACGCGAGCGCCGTAACCCCACATCTGCCGAGTGGAGGCCACTCGGCTTCGGCCCAAGCCGCACGCGAGATAATCCCGGGGCCGTCCCAAGGTTCCAAGTCCCGTGACGACGTCGATATGAGGGGCTCCGGGACCGTCACCGTCGATCGGAAGTGCCGATCTCGCGCAGGCTCTCCGGGCCCAAGCGGTTGCCAATATGTGCGGTCTCCGGTCCGTGGAACGAACGGGTCTATCTGCCGGCGAATGCGGTCTCTACGAC
>JBAWHL010000283.1:0-5467 GCA_049593815.1 Ilumatobacteraceae bacterium
GTCTCGACCCCGGTGATGCCGACGTTGCGACGGCGGTCTCTCACGCAACGGCCGGACGCGGTGTGGCGGTCGCATTCGACGCTGTCGGCATCGAAGCGACGCGGCGCGACTGCTTGCTCAGCCTGAGTCCAGGCGGTCGGCTGGTGTTGGCCGGGCTGCACACCGACGAGTCGAGCCTGCCCCTCAACGTCGCGATTCGGTCCGAACTCTCGATCGCTGGCGCCTTTGCCTATTCGCCCGTCCACTTCAGTCAGGGACTGACGTGGCTCGCCGAGGAACGTGTGGGGCTGCGCGACGGCGTGGTCGTCGATGCGCTCTCCAACGGTCAGCAGTGGTACGAACGACTGGTCGCCGGCGATGCGGCATCCAAGGTCTTGTTGCAGCCCCAGCCGGATCACATGCACACCGAGTCCGAAGGGAGTGTTCGATGAGGTTCATCCGAGTTGGTCAGCCAGGAGCCGAGGCTCCCGCTGTCATGGTCGACGACGACCACTACGTCGACATCTCGTCGATCACGCAGGACATCGACGGGGACTTTCTCTCCGGGCTCGATGTCGACGCCGTCGATGCCGACGTTCGTGCGATGGTCGCTGCGGGCAAGGCCGTTGCGTTGGCCGGTCAGCGCGTCGGACCTCCGATCGGTCGTCCACAACAGATCGTGTGCATCGGCCTGAACTACGCCGATCATGCTGCCGAGTCGGGAATGGACGTTCCGGACGAACCGATCGTCTTCACCAAGGCCCCGAACACCCTGGTCGGCCCCGACGACGACGTGTTCATCCCGCGTGGTTCCACCAAGACCGATTGGGAAGTCGAGTTGGGCGTCGTGATCGGTCAGCGGTGTCGCTACCTCGACGACCCCGCCGCGGCGTGGGAGCAGATTGCCGGATTGGTGCTGGTGAACGACGTCTCCGAGCGAGAGTTCCAGCTCGAGCGCGGCGGTCAGTGGTCCAAGGGCAAGTCGTGCGAGACCTTCAACCCGTGCGGACCGTGGTTGCTGAGCCGTGACGCGGTCGGTGACGTCAATGCCCTCGGCATGTGGCTCGACGTCAACGGTGAACGGATGCAGACCGGTTCGACCGCGACGATGATCTTCGACGTCGCCCACGTGGTCTGGTACCTCAGCCAGTTCATGGTGCTCGAGCCCGGCGACCTGATCAACACGGGCACGCCGCCCGGCGTCGGCATGGGCATGAACCCGCCCACGTTCCTGCAGGCGGGCGACACGATGAGTCTCGGCATCGACTCGTTGGGCAGCCAGCACCAGCGGCTCGTTGCGGCACCCAAGGTGGGATGACCCGACTCGCATCGAGCAGCGAACGACTGGCAGCAGTCGTCAGCGGCCGCGCCGACGTCGTCCTCCCATCGGACGAGAACCTCGAACGGTGGGAGACGCCGGCACGAGGACCGCGCGGCGCGGTGTCGGCCGTGGCCTTGCCACGAACGGTCGACGATCTCCGGAGCCTGGTGAGCGCAGCGCGTGAGCATCGTGTCCGACTGATCGTCCAGGGGGCGAACACCGGTCTCGTCGGATCATCGGTCCCACCTGCAGACGGCGACGAGCCCGTCGTGGTCGTCGATCTGGCGCGATGCGATCCCGTCGTCGAGATCGACGTCGGCAACCGCACGGCGCTCGTCTCCGCAGGAACGCGTCTCGCCGAATTGAACGAACAGGCCGCCGTGCACGGGCTGTGCCTCCCGGTCGACCTCTCGGTCGATCCGGCGATCGGCGGACTGGTGTCGACCGGTGCCGGGGGCTCCAGAGTGGTTCGATACGGCCCGATCAAGCACCGCATCCGATCGATGGAGGTGGTGCTCGCCGACCGGGACGCCTCGTTGCTCGGACGACCGCTCCACGGACTCGCCAAGGACAGTCGGGGCACCGAGCTCGCATCGGTCGCGGTCGGAGCTGGCGGAACCCTGGGCATCGTGACGCGCCTGGTGATGGACCTCGAACCCATGCCGGCGGCGACGGCGACCTGGTGGCTCGGCCTCCGAGCCGGCGCCGATCCATCACGCGTGTTCGAGCTACTCGACCGTCTGCGGCCGGCCACGATCAGCGCGTTCGAACTCGTGTCGGCCAACGCGATCGCCTGCGCGGCCGATGTGCTCGATGTGGCAGCGCCGATCGACCGCGACCACGACCATCTGCTGGTCGAGTGGTCCGTCCCCGAGGCGCCGTTGGACGGCCTCGAAGACAACGTGGCCGCTGCCTTCGAGGCCGGGGACATCGTCGACGGTGTGCTCGCACCTTCCGCTGACGCCTGGCGCGTGCGACACGCGGTGAGCGAGTCACTCCGTCAACGCGGTGTGGTGATCGGCCACGACGTCTCGGTCCCCCGGAGTCGGCTCGACGAGCTGCGGCGGCGTGTGGAGACGGTCGTCGCATCAGTTCTGCCGGCGGGTGAGCTCTTCACGTTCGGGCACGTGGGTGACGGCGGTCTTCACCTGAACGTCGTGGTGCCGCGCGACGCCGAGCCCAGCGAGCGCGTCGCCATCGGACGACTTCGCGGCGAGATCTACGACCTCGTCGCCGAGCTCGGCGGCAGCTACAGCGCCGAGCACGGACTCGGCCCCCTCAATCGCGAACGGTGGGAACGAAGCGCATCGGACATCGAACGAGCGCTGCTTCGTGCCATCAAGGACGTGGTCGATGATCGACGCATCCTGGGCCATCCCGCTCACCCGTACAACCGAGTCTGACCGAGACGACGATGACCCAGGAGGGCGCACGATGGTGACGGAGACCGTCATCCAGGACACCGAGCTGTACGACGGTTCGGGTGGGCCCCCTCGGCGAACCGATGTACTGATCGTCGACGGCCGGATCGCCGCTGTCGAACCAGGCCAGAGCACCCGCGGACGCGAGGTGCGTCCCGGGCGCGGTCTCGTCCTGGCGCCCGGGTTCATCGACATGCATTCGCACGGCGACTTCACGCTCCCGTCGTACCCGACAGCGATCAACTCGCTGTCCCAGGGCGTCACCACCGAAGTCCTGGGGAACTGCGGCTGGTCGCCAGCGCCGCTCTCGGCCTCGGACGATCACCGACGGGGCCAGTGGAGCCAGGCAGGGTCTGGTTTCGGGCCCGACCTCTCGTGGTCGTGGACCGACTTCGGCGGATTCCTCGATGTCCTGGACGCCGCGCACCCGGCGGTCAACTGTGCCCCGTTGGTCGGCCACGGAGCGATCCGTACCGCGGCCTTCGGCATCCAGGATCGCCCGCCGACGGCCGACGAACTCGCCGTGATGCGTGAACTGTTGGCCGAAGCCGCATCGGCCGGAGCGTGGGGCCTGAGCACCGGATTGGTCTACCCACCGAGCCGATTCGCTCTGGCCGACGAGATCAACACGCTGGCGCGCGATGTTGCCTCGTGGGGCGGCATGTATGCGACCCACATGCGAGGCGACGAGACCCCGCTCCTCCAGGCAGTCGACGAAGCGATCGGCGTCGCCCGCGAGACGGGCGTACGCGTGCAGATCTCACACCTCAAGGCGGCCGGGCCGGCCAGTCATGGCCAGGTCGCGGAAGCCCTCGACGCCATCGACCGTGCGGCGCGTGACGGACTGGCGGTCGGATGCGACGTGTATCCGTATCTCGCGGGGAACACGGTGCTCACACAACTCCTTCCCTCGTGGGTGCTCGTCGGTGGCGTCGATGCACTCATCGGCAGGTTGACCGCGGATGACACCCGTCGCCGGATTCGTCACGAACTGCAGACCGATCAGTCGTGCTACCTCAATCAGATGGGTGGCTGGGAGAAGGTGATGGTGTGCGCAGTCGGGAACGAACGACTCAAGCGATTCGAAGGTCGCTTCATCCCCGAGATCGCGGCGGAGCGCGGGACCGACGAAGCAACCGTGCTCTTCGATGTCCTCGTCGAGGACCGGGCTCGAACGACGATGGTGGTGTTCCTGCTGATCGACGCGGATGTCGACCAGGTGCTCGACCATCCCTGCGCCGTGATCGGTTCCGATGGCCTCGGTGTCGTCTCCGCGACGTCGCGAGTCCATCCCCGGGCCTATGGCAGCTTCGCTCGGGTGATTCATCGGGCGATCGCCAAGGGTGGTGGAGCGTTGTCGGATGCCATCGCTCGCTGCACCGGGCGGACCGCAGAACGGCTCGGACTCTCGGGCCGCGGTCTCGTGCGCCCCGGGTACATCGCTGATCTGGTGCTCTTCGACCCAGCCGTCATCTCGGACCAAGCCACCTACGAGGACCCGACCGGACTCGCGTCGGGGATCGACGCCGTGTACGTCGCGGGAGCACCGGCGATCGCTGAGGGGCACGTCGTCAACTCCTCGCTCGGCCGAGTGCTCCGTCGGCCTCGGTAGATGCAGCGAGGTGTTCGGACGAACGTCAGCGCGTCGCGTCGAATCGGGACACGGTCAGCGCGAGGGCGCGTAGTCCGGACTCGATCGGATCGAGTTCGATCCACTCACGCAGCGTGTGCTCGTCTCCACCGACGGTGATTCCGACCGCCAGGGCAGGGAGGCCCGCGGCGTGCGCCGCGTTGGCGTCGGTCGATGCGGCGACGAACTCCGGCTCGACGCCGACCTGCTGCTGAGCCCAGACGGCAGCCATCGCCAACGGATGTCGTTGGTCGATCCGGCCGGCCGGCCGGTCGCCGATGCGCTCGTGATCCACCGAACATCCCTGGGGATCGGACGTGAAGATCTGCTCACAGCCGAGCCGCAGCGACTCGAGCGATGCCGGATCGTCGCTGCGAAGATCGACGTCGAACGAGCAGTGTCTGGCGCGGGAATTGATGCTCTCCCCGCCGCTGATCGTGCCGATGTTGACCGCGCTCGTGCCCGCGCTCGGAAGGGGGAGGCGGGCGACGAGGTCGACCATTCGTGCGGCGACGTGCACCGCGCTCGGCGCGTGGCGAGCCTCCCAGGAGTGTCCACCGGGACCCTCGACCGTGACCCGCCACCGCACCGACCCGACCCCGGTGGCACACACGCGACCGAGATAGTTGCCCTCCACGGCGATCACCGCGCCGATGGGGACGACCGGCTCGGCGAGCGCACCCCGGATGCCCGCCAGGTCTCCGAGACCCTCCTCGCCGATGGTCGCCAGGATCCAAACCGGGTGCGTCGTGGCCGGCAACGTCGTTGCCAGGGTCGCCAAGGACGCGAGTGCGATCGAGTCGTCGCCGACACCCGGGCCACACAACCGGTTGCCCTCACGGCGGGTGCCGTGAGGCTGGTCGGGAGCGAACACGGTGTCCAGGTGGGCGCAGACCACGATCGCGTCGGTCCCGGGCGTACCGGCGCTGACACACGCCCACACGTTTCCGACGCTGTCGCGGACGACCCCGTCGAGTCCGTCGGCACTCCACCAGTTCTGGACGACGTCACCTCTCGCCGCCTCGTCGAGGGGCGGGCCCGGAATCTCACAGATGTCGATCGTGCGCTGAACCACTTGGGACACGAGCCTCGAATCCACGGTCATCTCCACTCCTC
>JBAWHL010000284.1:0-2862 GCA_049593815.1 Ilumatobacteraceae bacterium
CCCTTGGCCCGCCGCGGCGTGGCGAACATCTCGTCGCGTCGGATGGCCACGAGCGAGAAGATGATGGCGAAGAACGTCAGACCGTTGAAGATGAAGCACCACGCCGTCCCGATCGTGCTCACCAGGCCCGCAGCCAGCGCCGGACCGAAGATGCGCGAGCCGGTCATCACCGCGGTGTTCAACGAGGTGGCGTTGGGAATGTCCGCCGCCGGCACGAGTTCGGTGACCAGGCCACGACGGGCCGGATTGTCGAACGCGTTCACGACGCCGAGCACGAGCGACATGCCATAGACGACCGGCAGATTCACGAGACCCGCGAGATCGAGCCCACCCAGGACCAGCGCCTGACCAGCGAGGGCGCTCTGGGTGACGATCGCCATCATCCGTCGGTCGCGACCGTCTGCGATCACCCCCGCCCACGCCCCGAGCAGCAGCGTCGGGGCGAATTCGAAGGCGACGCTGATGCCGACCGACGTCGCCTCTCCGGTCAGTTTGTAGACCAACAGCGACATCGCGGTCAGCTGCAGCCACGTCCCGATGTTGGAGATCGCCAGCCCGGAGAAGAACAGCCGAGCGTTGTGATACTTCAGCGAACGGAACGTCGACGACACCGAAGCAACGTCAGTCGTCGAGCTTGAGGGCGTTGATGAAGACGTCGCCTGGCACTTCGACGCGACCGATCGACTTCATCTTCTTCTTGCCCTCCTTCTGCTTCTCCAACAACTTTCGCTTGCGGGTGATGTCGCCGCCGTAGCACTTGGCGGTCACGTCCTTGCGGCGAGCTTTCACGGTCTCACGCGCGATGACCTTGCCACCGATCGCGGCCTGGATCGGCACGTCGAACATCTGGCGCGGGATCAGCTCCTTCAACTTCTCGCACATGCGAGCCCCGTACTGATAGGCGGAGTCGCGGTGCACGATGGTGGAGAACGCGTCGGCTGGGAGCCCGTTGAGGAGCAGGTCGACCTTGACGAGCGTCGACGGGCGATAGCCGGAGAGCTCGTAGTCGAGGCTGGCGTAGCCCTTGGTCCGCGACTTCATCTGGTCGAAGAAGTCGATGACGACCTCGGCGAGCGGCACTTCGTAGACGAGCTCGACGCGTTCGGGCGAGAGGTAGTCCATCTTCTTCATCTCGCCGCGCCGCGTCTGGCACAGGTCCATCAGCGCGCCGGTGTATTCGGTCGGCGTGATGATCGACAGCTTGAAGAACGGCTCCTCGATGGCGTCGATGCGTTGCGCTTCGGGCATGTCGGCCGGATTGTCGACCAACTCGATCGTGCCGTCCGTGCGCGTCAACCGGTACTCGACGCTCGGGGCCGTGGCGATCAGCGCCAGCCCGAACTCGCGCTCGAGGCGCTCCTTCACGATCTCCATGTGCAACAGACCCAGGAATCCGCAGCGGAACCCGAAACCGAGCGCACCGGAGGACTCCGGGGTGTACGTGATGGAGGCATCGTTGAGCTTCAGCTTCTCCAACGACTCACGGAGGGTCTCGAAGTCGTCGCCGTCGATCGGGAAGAGCCCGGAGAACACCATCGGCTTGGGGTCGCGGTATCCGGGCAGCGCCTCGGTCGAACCGGCCGACGCCGTCGTCACCGTCTCACCCGAGCGAGCGTCGCCGACGTCCTTGATGCCGGCGATCAGGTAGCCGACCTCACCGGGGCCGAGCTCGGCGGCCGGTGTCGGAACCGGCTTGCGGGTTCCGATCTCGATGGCCTCGTGGTTGGCGCCGGCCTGCATGAAGGTGAGCTTGGCGCCCGAGGTCATCTTGCCGTGCATGATCCGCACGCTCGACACGACACCGCGGTACTGGTCGAACTGAGAGTCGAAGATCAACCCCTGCAGCGGCGCATCCGGGTCACCTTCCGGTGCGGGGATGCGCTCGATGACGGCGTCGAGCAGATCGGGTACCCCGTCGCCGGTCTTGGCCGACATCCGGATGATCTCGTCCGCGGGGATGCCGAGGATCTTCTCGATCTCTGCCGCGTACCGGTCGGGGTCTGCCGCGGGCAGGTCGATCTTGTTGAGCGCGGCGACGATCTCGAGATCGTTCTCCAGCGCGAGATAGCAGTTGGCCAGCGTCTGGGCCTCGATGCCCTGCGCGGCGTCGACGACCAGGACCACGCCTTCACACGCGGCCAGGCTGCGGCTGACTTCGTACCCGAAGTCGACGTGGCCGGGCGTGTCGATCAGGTGGAACGTGTGGTCCTTCCAGCCGACGCGCACGTTCTGGGCCTTGATCGTGATGCCTCGTTCGCGCTCGAGGTCCATCGAGTCGAGGTACTGCGAACGCATGTCGCGGGCGTTGACGGCCCCGGTGATTTCCAGGATGCGATCCGACAGCGTCGACTTGCCATGATCGATGTGCGCGATGATCGAGAAGTTCCGTATTCGAGCGAGGTCCATGTCCGAACCCAGGCTATCTGGGCACGTTGCCGGTCATGGAGGGGTCCCGATAGAGTCCCAGGGCTGTTCCGAGCGGGCACCGGGCCCCTCGGCACAGACCAAGATCGACGAAAGTACAGGTTCAACGCCATGGCAAACATCAAGAGCCAGAAGAAGCGCATCCTCACCAACGAGAAGCGCCACGAGCGCAACAAGGCCGTCAAGGCCGAGATGCGCACGCGCACCAAGAACGTCGATGCCACGCTCGGCACCGACGACAACGACGAGGCCGTCCGTCTCGCCGTGAAGCGCATCGACTCCGCTGCCTCCAAGGGTGTCATCCACAAGAACGCTGCGGCCCGCAAGAAGAGCCGCATGATGAAGAAGGTCAACGCCTCGGCCTGACCCTCGTCCGGGCCGCCATCGGCGCTCGACAACCCGAACTCTCCACGAAGCGCTGCGCACACCGCAGCGCTT
>JBAWHL010000285.1:0-3905 GCA_049593815.1 Ilumatobacteraceae bacterium
GGCGAAGCCGACCGGGCTCACGTAGAGCGCAGCGCCGGCCGCTCGGGTCGACGCTGCCGTCCGTCGGTACGTCGTTGCAGAGTCGGGCGTGACCCCGCCGCTCGCTCCGGTGTCGGTGTTCTCCACCCTGGCTCCTCCCGCCACTGGCAGATCAGCGTAGTGTCGTCGTTCGTGCAGCCCGGACCCCGCCGTCGCGTGGACATTCCGTGGGTCGTGATCGACGGCGACGTGGTCCTGGTCGACAGGTCGAGTGAGTCGGTGCACGTGCTCGTCGGGGCGGCATCCGCTGTTTGGCAGTTGCTCGACGGTGACGGGCTGGAGGGCCTGGCGGGGTTGGTCGCTCACGAGTTCGGTCTGACCGAAGCGGCGGCCGAGGTCGACCTCGCGAACGCGCTCGGCGCTCTCGCTGCCATTGGCGTCGTCGACGTCACGTGAGTGATGCCGCTGTGCGGCGCCGTCACTGCCGTTCCTCATGGCCTGGAATCAGGAGGCTGCGCGCGGCGCGCCCGACGAGCGGAAGCGACCGCAGCCCGCCCATCGCTGTGAGGCTGCGCATCGCCGACCCCGACAATGGGCCGTCGAAGGCAGCGCCGGCGACTCGTTCGACGACGGTTGGTCGGTAGCTCCGAGACCACGCAACGAGGTCGGCCGGGGCCCAATCGGGTCCCAACCATCCGGTCGTCGTTGTGATGGCCTGCGCCACCGGAGCGCGGCACCCCCACGCCTCGGCGACGGCGACGATGTCATCGGTCGGCAACGCGTCGGGTCGACGGCCGATCATGCACAGGTCGACTGCGTCGATCAGCCTGA
Organism: Ilumatobacteraceae bacterium; assembly: GCA_049593815.1. Taxonomy (GTDB): domain Bacteria; phylum Actinomycetota; class Acidimicrobiia; order Acidimicrobiales; family Ilumatobacteraceae; genus Sva-07. The sequence continues at coordinate 811 of JBAWHL010000285.1, forward strand.
CGACGGGGGACAGGGCCATGTGGAGCGCGCCGTGTACGAACCTCTGTGTTCGTCCGAGCGCCAGAAGTCTCGTGCCGGCGAGGTCGAACCCGTCTCCACCCGCCCAGAGACTGTCGACATCGAGGCGGGTGCCGAAGTAGCCGAGGGCGAGCGTCCGGTGCAGGTCGAGCACCGTGCGCTTCGAGTTCTCGACGGCGACGCCTTTGCCGATGTACTCGTCGAAGCCGTCGTACGGTTCGGGATAGTGGCGGTCGAAGCCGGCCGCAGCGAAGGCCTCGACCGCTCGGCCGATCTGTTCACCGGGTACCAGCAGGTCGATGTCGCCGAAGCATCGCAGTTCGGCCAGTGGGTAGTCGAGGCGTGCCACGGCGACGCCCTTGAGCAACCTCGAGGGGATGTCGTGGCTCGAGAGGAGCGACACGGCGGCCGCGGCGCGCGCCTCGAGTGCAACCGCCTCCTCGGTGGCACGTTGCTGCAGCGTGGACAGCATCACCTCGGCGTCGTCGTCGAGCACGATCTGTTCACGCGCTGCAGCTGCGGCGACGATGTTGATGATGCCCTGATCGTCCGCCTTGGCGACTGCGGTCGAGTCATACGTGCGGAGGCCGAGGCGCGGTGACAGCTTGCCGAAGCGTCGTGACACGGCGGCAACGACGTCGAAGACGTCCACCCAGGTCGTGCCCGTGGCTGCTCGCTCGTTCATTCTCGCTCGTCTGCTCTCCGACCGTCGTCGGTACGAGATCCAGCCGTGGCGGTCATCCTAATCGATGCCCGTGCCCTCGCTGGGTGTGGGCCTGGTGGGCTTGCGCCGCTCGACCAACGCGAGGTCTCGAAGCTCGCAGCGGCATCGTTCGTCGTCGAGCTCGGCCGCCAGGTGATCGAGATGGATGACCCCCTTGGCGAGTCGCTCGGGCTCGATGGCGATCGGACTGACTCGGCGGATCGATGGGTGAGAGGTGGGGTGCTCGGCCTCGTCGATCGCGGTGAGCTCCTCGGCCAACTTCTCGCCTGGCCGCACGCCGACGACCTCGATGGCGATCTCGTCGTCGGGCTTGTGTCCGGAGAGTCGGATCATTCGGCGTGCGAGGTCCTCGATGAGTACCGGCTCGCCCATGTCGAGCATGAAGACCTCGCCTCCGTTGGCCGGACGGCAGATCGCCGCGGACTGCAGCACGAGCTGGACTGCTTCTTCGATCGACATGAAGAACCGCGTCATGCGTCGATCGGTGAGGGTCACGGGACCGCCCCGCTCGATCTGCCGCATGAAGGTCGGGACGACGCTGCCACGGCTCCCGAGGACGTTGCCGAATCTGACAGCGCAGAACGCAGCGCCTGGCGGGGTGCGCGCGAGGACCAGCTGTTCGCCGATCCGCTTGGAAGCCCCCATGACCGAACTCGGGTAGACGGCCTTGTCGGTCGAGATGAACACCAGCCGCTCGACATGACAATCGACGGCGGCATTGAGAACGTTGCTGGTACCGAGGACGTTGGTCATCACAGCCTCGGCCGGGTGAGCCTCGAGCAACGGAACGTGCTTGTGAGCGGCAGCGTGGAACACGATGGCCGGTCGATGCTCGGCGAAGATGCGGTTGATCAGCGGCTCGTTGCGAATGTCGGCCAGCACTTGGACGACGAATCCGTCGGTCAGTTCGTTCGCCAGTTCATACAGGTGCGTCTCATCGTGATCGAGGAGTATGAGGCGTCCGGGCTCGCACGCTGCGACCTGGCGGGCGATCTCCGAACCGATCGATCCGCCGGCTCCGGTGATGAGCACCCGTCGACCGCTGATCATCGACCGTACGGAGTGTTGGTCGACCGAGATCTCTGCCCGGCCGAGCAGGTCTTCGATCTGGACGTCACGTATGTCGCGCAGCGTTGTCCCTGAACGCATTGTCGAGGACATGCCCGGCACGATCTTGAGTGCGACGTCGGCGGCCTCCGCGGCGGCTGCGGCGCACCGGACGGTCTCCTGTGGGGCGTTGGTCATCGCGAAGACGGCCAGGTGGGCGCCGGTCGATTCGACGACGGTGGGGAGTTCGGCGATCTGGCCGGCGATGGTGAGGCCCATGAACGTGCGGCCTCGAAGCGCCGGGTCCTCGTCGATCACGGCGACCGGTGTGAAACCGGCGCGAGGGCTCCGGAGCATGTCGGCCACCAGGCCGGCGCCGGCGTCACCGGCGCCGATGACGACGACACGCATCCCGGCGCCGGCGGATGTCCGGCGGTAGGAGAAGAGCCGACGCTGAAAGCGGACCAGACCCATCAGGAACGTGAACAGCAGAGTGCCACCGATGACGACCGACAGCGGCACGTCGCGCAGGCGCCATTCGACGAGGAACAGCACGGTGGCGATCGTGCTGCCGGACAGGACCATCAATCGCGCCTCGTAGAGGCTGGCGTGTTTCCAGAGTTGTCCGTAGAGCCCCCACAACCCGTTGCTCGCGAGGGTGGTGGCGATCGCGATCGGCAGGAACTGCAGGAATCCGTTCCAGGCGGTGTCGGAAACGGAGCCGTCGTAGCGGAGCACGAGCATGCCGAGGTATGCCGTTGTGACGAGCGCGGCATCGAGCAACGCGAGCGGAAGATCGGTGCGGAAGTGGACGCTGCGACTGGCGACCTGCGCCCAGAGCTGCTTGCCCGTTGTTGATTCTCGATTGCCCGTCACGGGCAGATCCGCCTGCATGTTCTGAACCTCGACGATGTCGTCGTCCACGGGTTTCGTGGCGATGAGTGTTCATCGACGTGATCGCGTCGGACCTTGAGGCAATCGAGAAAGTTGCCCGCGGGGGCGGGCGTGGGTCAGCGCTGGGGGACGCGCTGGGCCGACCGCTGTGGTGCGAGGTGCGAGTTCCGCACGCCGTTGCGGGTGCAGGCGGAAGGCGTGCTGGGCATCGGATCGCTCGCCGCTGCGACTCGAGCACCACGCTGATGGGCGGTGTGCTCGTGGCAGTGCTCCGCACCGGCGCGCAGGGCGGGCAGCGGTGTGGGGTGACCTCGGCGATCCGCTCGTTCGACGAAGAAACACTCGAGGAGCATCACGATCGCCATCAGGACGAAGAGTCCTGCGATCATGGCGATGCCGGTCATGCAAGAAG
>JBAWHL010000286.1:0-2909 GCA_049593815.1 Ilumatobacteraceae bacterium
GGTGGTCGCGTTCGGTGCTCATCGGGAGGCCTCCTGTTCGATCGCGTGTCGCATTCGTCGGCGCGCCTTGGAGAGCGTCGACTTCACGGTGCCCGCACTGATGCCGAGGGTCGCTGCGATCTCTGCGACCGGCAGGTCCTCGGCGTAGAACAACGTGGCGGCGGCTCGTTGGTCCGGTGTCAGCGGCTCGACGAGGGCGAACCAGTGATCGACGCCCACTGGCGACGGTGCGGCGTCCGCTGTCCCCGGCGTTCGAGTCGCCAAGCGGTCGACGGCACGTCGCTCCGCACCCGCCCGGCGAAGATGGTCGACGACCAGGTTGTGCATCACACGGCGCAACCACGCGACGGGCACGTCGTGCCGCTGGACGTCGTCCCAGCGCTCGTAGGCCCGAATCAGGGTCTCCTGGGCCAGCGACTGGGCGACGTCGCGGTCACCGCACACCGCGGCACCGAACGCGACCAGACCGGCGTACTCGCTCCGAAAGAACCGCTCGAATTCGGTGTCGTCCATCGTCATCACATCACCATGACGAACGACGACCGCCCGCTGGTTGTCGCCGCGACGGGAAAAGCTCGTCGAGTCGCCGAACGTGTCACTCGGCCGAGCGCACGTCCCAGAGGTGGTGCACGGGATCGTGGACCAGATAGAGCGCCAACGTGGCGATCGTGAACTCGCTGCCGTCGCTCCGGCGCCCCGTCCGTTGCCACTGGTCTCCGACGACCCGGTCGAACCCGGCTGCCAGGTGTTCCGCCGCGTCCGCCAACTCCAACGACACCGCGATCGGGTCCTGTTCGTTGTAGCGCTCCTCACGCGCGGTCTCGTCCTGGTCCCAGTTCTCGAAGAGCGGGTCGTCGACCTCGAGCATCAGGACCAGACGGTCGATGAAGCGGCGATGCACGTCACGCACGTGCGCCGCGTACTCGAGGTCGGTCCATCGGTCCACGCGTGGGCGAGCGCGGAGTTCCTCGGCCGGCGACCGCAGCACCTCCTGCCACTCGAGGGCGTTGTCGCGGATCAGACCGGCGACCGACGAGGCGTCGAGCTCGCTCGCGTCGAATCCACACTCCGGACAGGGGCGTTCCAGCACCCAGGTCCAGTCCTTGTCGTCGGGGGCGATCTCTGGGTACATCGCACGATTCTCCCACTCCAGGGGTCGCCCCGTGCACGTCTCGTCGATGTGGTCTACGGTCGAGACATGAAGTTCGGCTTCGTGGTCCCGTGGGGTGACGCCGACGATGTCGGTGATCTCGCCGCTGCCGCCGAGGAGTCCGGTTGGGACGGCCTGTTCGTGTGGGAGCCGGTCTGGGGCGTCGATGCATGGATCTCGCTCGGTCTCGCGGCGGTGCGCACGTCGAAGATCCGACTGGGCACGCTGCTCACCCCACCGTCGCGGCGACGGCCGTGGGAACTCGCCAGCCAGGTGGCCACCGTCGATCGTCTCTCCGCTGGACGCGTCACGCTCTCGGTCGGCCTCGGGGCGATCGACTCCGGGTTCGAGACGTTCGGCGAACAGTGCGACAAGCGGATCCGTGCCGAGCTGATGGACGAGTGCCTGGAGATCGCGTGCGGTCTCTGGGCGGGTCAGCCGTTCGGTTTCAGCGGTCGGCACTACACGGTCGCGCCAACCGAGTTCCCGACGATCGGCCACACCGTGCAGTCACCACGGGTCCCGATCTGGTGTGTGGGGGCACTCGGTCACGAGAAGTCCGTCGCTCGGGCGATGCAGTGGGACGGCATCATCCCCCAAGTCCTCGAAGGTGACGGCGCCCGCCAACCGCACCTCGACGAGGTCGCCGAGCTGCGATCCGGCGTGACCGCCGAGCGAGGTGGCGACGACTTCGACATCGTCGTGGAGGGCACCATGTCGGAGCACTCGCCCGCTGCCTATGCCGAGGCGGGCGCCACGTGGTGGATCGAGTCGATGTGGGACGCGATGAGCGAGCACTCCCCTGTCACCGCCGCCTACGACCGCCTCCGCCAGGGTCCGCCGTCGTCGGGGTGAACGCGTCGAGCGGATGGGGATGACGGGCGACGGCACCACTACCGTCGCGTCGGTGAGCGACACCTACGACGGCTGGAACTTCGCGGACCTCTTCGAGACGGTCACCGGGCAGATTCCCGATGCGCTCGCGCAGCAACAGGGTGATCGGACGTACTCCTGGGCCGAGTTCAACCGCCGGGCCAACGGCGTCGCATCGGCGCTGCTGCACGACGGCAGCGCCGAGCAGGACAAGGTCGCCCAGTACCTCTACAACGCTCCCGAGTATCTCGAGTCGGTGTTCGCTGCGTTCAAGGTGGGCTTCGCCGTCGTCAACACGAACTACCGGTACGCCGCGGACGAACTCGTCTACCTGTGGGACAACGCCGATGTCACCGCCGTCGTCTTCCACGGCACCTTCGCCGAGCAGTGCGATGCGGTGCGCGCCCGTGTGCCGAGGGTGACGACCTGGCTGTGGGTCGACGACGGCACCGGCCCGTGCCCGGACTGGGCGACGCCGTACGACACGGCCGCAGCAGCAGGCACCGACGACAACGTGACCGCCCCGTGGGGCCGCTCCGGGGACCACCTCGTGTTGCTGTACACCGGCGGAACGACCGGCATGCCCAAGGGCGTGATGTGGCGACAGGACGACCTGTTCGGCGTACTCGACGCGACCAACAAGAAGCGCCTCCCGCCCGAGCAGGACCTCGATGCGCTCGCGGACCGCATCGGCAAACCGGGACCCCGCAACATGCCCGCCGCTCCGTTGATGCACGGCACCGGGTTCTTCAACGCGATCAGCAACCTGATGGTCGGCGGTTCGATCACCACGATGGAGGGCCGGCACTTCACCGCCGAGGAGTTCCTCGACCACGTGCAGATGTACGGCATCAACTCGACGTCGATCGTCGGCGACGCGTTCGCC
>JBAWHL010000287.1:0-2182 GCA_049593815.1 Ilumatobacteraceae bacterium
ACATCGTCCTCCCGGCGCTGATCGTCTACGGCGCCTACATGTTCTCCAACCGGGTCAAGAACTGGGAGCGCGGCGCGCCCGACAAGCGTCGCACCACCACCTCGAACGCCAAGGACCGGGCCGAGAACTACCGCTCGGGCGTCTACATGCAGACCCTGCTGCGCGACCCAGCAGCCGGCGTCATGCACGCCATGATCTACTTCTCGTTCCTCATCCTGCTCGCCGTCACCACGATCCTCGAGATCAACCACCAGGTGCCGCAATCCTGGGTGTTCCTGGAAGGGAAGACCTACCAGGCGTACTCGTTCGTGGGCGACGCCGCCGGCCTCGTCTTGTTCCTGGGAGTGGCCTGGGCCATCGTGCGCCGCTACGTGGCCCGCCCGTACCGGATCCGCATCAAGACCAAGGCCGACCACGCGCTCGGTCTCGGCACGTTGATGGCCCTCGCCGTCACCGGCTTCCTGGCCGAGGGGTGGCGCATCGCCCTCATGGGCACCCCGGAATGGGAGAAGTGGTCGTTCGTCGGATACCCGATCGCGCTGGCCGTGGAGAACATGGGCAACCTCGCCGGGACCCACCAGGCCTGGTGGCTGCTCCACGTGGCGAGCTTCATCTTGTTCCTCGTCATCTTGCCGGTGACGATGATGCGCCACATGTTCACCTCGCCGTTGAACATGTACCTCAAGGACCGCGAGCGTCCGAAGGGCGCCATGCGGCCGATGCCGAACCTCATGGAGACCGAGCTCGAGAACTTCGGTGCGTCCACCGTGGAGGACTTCACCTGGAAGCAGCTGCTCGACACCGACGCCTGCACCATGTGCGGCCGCTGCACCTCGGTGTGCCCGGCCAGCGCCACCGGCAAGCCGCTGGACCCCCGTGAGATCGTGCTCAAGGTGGGCGAGGTCATGGCCGCCTCGGGCACGCCCGTCGTGTCGCCTCCCATCAGCACCGTTCCCGACATCATCATCGAGTCGAACTCGGTGTTCGATCGGAGCACCCCCGAAGAGGTGTGGTCCTGCACGAGCTGCAAGGCCTGCGACGAGATCTGCCCCGTGAACATCGAGATCCTCGACAAGATCCTCGACATGCGCCGCTACCTGACGCTCATGGAGGCCGACTTCCCCTCCGAGCTCGGCTCCGCCTTCAACGGCATGGAGAACCAGGGCAACCCGTGGGGCATGAGCCAGTCGGACCGTGCCGCATGGACGTCGAAGGTGGACGACGTCCCGATCGTCGACGGCTCCGAGGCCTTCGACCACGAGTTCTTGTACTGGGTCGGCTGCGCCGGCAGCTTCGACGACAAGAACCAGAAGGTCACGCAGGCCATGGCGAAGCTCATGAAGCGCGCCGACATCGACTTCGCCATCCTGGGCCCGTCGGAGAACTGCACCGGTGACTCGGCCCGCCGTTCCGGCAACGAGTACATCTTCCAGATGCTGGCCACCCAGAACATCGAGATGATGAACACCATGGGTGTGAAGAAGATCATCACCCAGTGCCCGCACTGCTTCAACACGCTCATGAACGAGTACCCGCAGCTCGGCGGCCACTACGAGGTCGTGCACCACTCGCAGTTCCTGGAGTGGCTCATCGACCAGGGCAAGCTCGACCTGTCCGAGGCGCAGCTCGACGAGCGCGTCGTCTACCACGACTCCTGCTACCTCGGCCGCCACAACGACGTCTACATGGCGCCCCGCAACGTGATCGGCAACCTGGCTGGCATCGAGATCGTCGAGGCCAGCGCCAACGGCACGAAGGGCATGTGCTGCGGAGCCGGCGGCGCCCGCATGTGGATGGAGGAGACCATCGGCACCAAGGTCAACGACGCCCGCTCCGAGCAGCTGCTCGAGACCGGCGCGGAGCGCGTCGCCACCGCCTGCCCCTTCTGCTACATCATGATCGATGATGGCGTGAAGGGACTCGGGAAGGGCGACGACGTTCAGGTCGCCGACATCGCCATGCACCTGCTGGAGGCCATCGAGGCCGGCGAAGAAGGCGGCGTCGGCAACGTGCTCGAGACCCTCGAGGACTGACGGTGACCGAGGCCAGCACCCGTGTCACCGTGGTGGTGGCCAACACCGATGAGACGGTGTGCGAGGTCTTGGCCCGGGTGATCGAGTCCGGCGACCACGAAGCTGTTCGGGTCACCGATCCAGATCAGGTGGCCGACGCGGTGCTGTCC
>JBAWHL010000288.1:0-9048 GCA_049593815.1 Ilumatobacteraceae bacterium
GTCTTGACGACCACGCCGTCACGGTCGAGGTACGCGACGTCGATGGGAAAACGCATTCCGATCGTGTGGATCCATCGACACGGCTCGATCACGAAGGCACCCTCGATGTCGGTACGTCCGAGGAGCCCGCGTCGGCGTTCCGAGCGGGTCGAGGCCAGTTCTGCCGACGCCAGAACCCGGGCATCGCTGACCAACCAAGCCATGTCCGCAGTGTGCCAGATTCCGACGCGATCGCGGGGTCTGTCGAGCCTGGAATCTCGCGGGCTGGTCGCGCCCGTCAGCGCTGCGGTTGGACGACCCGAACGGAACGGGCCGCACCTGGCGTCGTCAGAGGCCGAGGGACTTGGCGATGATGGTCTTCATCACTTCGTTGGTGCCGCCGTAGATCGAGGTGACGCGGGCGTCGACGTAGGCCCGACCGATCGGGTATTCGGTCATGTAGCCGTAGCCGCCGAACAGCTGGAGGCAGCGATCGACGACCCGGTTCTGGAGGTCGGTGCACCAGTACTTGGCCTGGGCGGCGCCCGCGGCGTCGAGGGTGCCGTCGTTGAGGCGCAGGATGCAGGCGTCGAGGTAGGCCTGGCTGACGTCGATCTCGGTGGCGACTTCGGCGAGGACGAACTTCGTGTTCTGGAACGTGCCGATCGACTTGCCGAATGCGGTGCGTTCGCCCACGTAGTCGAGTGTCCAGCCGAGCGCGGCGCGTGACGCGGCGACGCCGGCGACGGCGATCGAGAGGCGTTCCTGGGCGAGGTTGTGGCTGAGGTAGTTGAAGCCCTTGCCCTCGTCGCCGAGGCGGTTGGCGACCGGCACGCGCACGTCGGTGAAGAACAGCTCCGCGGTGTCCTGGCTGTGCATGCCGATCTTCTCGAGGTTGCGACCGCGTTCGAAGCCGTCCATACCGCGCTCGATCACGAGCAGCGACATGCCGCTGTGGCGTTCGGTCGGATCGGTCTTCGCGGCGACGATCACGAGGTCGGCGTTGATGCCGTTGGTGATGAACGTCTTGGAGCCGTTGACGACGTATTCGTCGCCGTCGCGCACCGCAGTGGTGGCGATGCCCGCGAGGTCGGACCCGGTGCCGGGTTCGGTCATCGCGATCGCGGTGATCAGCTCACCCGACGCGATGCCCGGCATCCACCGTTGGGCCTGCTCATCGGTGCAGTACTCGAGGAAGTAGGGGGTGCAGATGTCGTTGTGCAGGGTGAGTCCGAGGCCGGCACCGCCGATGCCAGCGGCGTTGAATTCCTCGCCGATGATCGCGTTGAACCGGAAGTCCTTCGACCCGCCGCCGCCGTACTGCTCGGGGATCGCCATGCCGAGGAAGCCGTACTGTCCGGCGGAGGAGAACAGCTCGCGCGGTGCGATTCCGGCGGCCTCCCACTCGAGGTAGTTCGGTGTTGCTTCCTTGGCCACGAACGCCGCGAACGATTCGCGGAAGGCCTGATGATCGTCGTCGAAGATCGTGCGCATCCTCGAAGCGTACGGTCACGCCACGGGTCAGACCCCAAACGTGACTGGATGACCGGGGTCGCCGGGGGAACGCGCCAGCGGCTCGCGCCGTGGGGTCCGACGAGTCGTCGCGTCAGACGTTGAAGCGGAACTCCATCACGTCGCCGTCCTGGGCGATGTAGTCCTTGCCCTCCACGCGCATCTTGCCGGCGTCCTTGGCGGCGTTCCACGATCCGAGTTCGAGCAGCTCGTCCCACTGGATGACCTCGGCGCGGATGAAGCCGCGCTGGAAGTCGGTGTGGATGCGCCCGGCGCAGACCGGGGCGGTCGATCCCTCGTAGAACGTCCAGGCTCGGCTCTCCTTCTCGCCCGTCGTGAAGTACGTGCGGAGCCCGAGCAGGTGGTAGGCGCTGCGCACCATCCGGAACAGTGCGCCCTCGCCGAGGCCGAAGCCTTCGAGGATCTCGGCACGCTCGACGGGGTCTTCGATGGCGGCGGCTTCGGCCTCCATCTGGACGCACATGCCGATGACCTCGACGTTGTCGCCGGCGTTGTTGAACTCGGCGCTGACGAGCGCCTCCTTCTCGGGGATCGAGTCGATGTCGTCCTCGCCGACGTTGACGACGACGAGCACCCGCCGGTTGGTCAGCAGGAAGTAGGGTTCGAGTGCCTCGCGCACGTCCTCCTTGAGCCCGGCGCGGTAGAGCGGCAGGCCCTCGGAGAGTGCGTCGTACGCGACCTGGAGGTTGGCGGCCTCGGCGGCCATGGCCTTGTCGAGCTTGGCGGCGCGTTGCGTCTGGTGGAGGCGCTTCTCGACGGTCTCGAGGTCGGCGAGTGCGAGTTCGATCTCGACGACTCGGAGGTGTTCGAGCGGGTCGGATGGGCCGGTGATGTCGTCGTTGACGAAGGCTCGCAGCACGAAGACGATCGCATCGACCTCACGGATGTTGGCGAGGAACTTGTTGCCGAGACCCTCACCCTTGCTGGCGCCTTCGACGAGCCCGCCGATGTCGACGACTTCGACCGAGGCGTGAATGGTCTGCTTCGTCTTCGACATCACGGCGAGTCGGTCGAGCCGATCGTCGGGCACCTTGGCGACGCCGATGTTCGGGTCCTTCGTGGCGAAGGGGTATGGAGCAGCGAGGGCGCCACCGCCCGTGAGCGCGTTGTACAGCGAGCTCTTGCCCGCGTTGGGGAGGCCGACGAGTCCGAAACGTTCCATGAGTCGTCCGAGGCTACCGACCTGTGTCCGCCGCCGTTCCGGTCCGACCCGGCGCAGTTGTGCACGATGTCCGGCATCGGTTCGGATCGGGTTCGCCGCCTCGTCGCCGCGGTGGCGCTCCAATCGTCGCCCCGCTGGCGAACATTCCGCAATGTGTCCCGGATTCCGGGACACATTGCAAAGAGAACCGGTCCCAGCCCCGGGTGACCGGTCCGCCGGTGATCGCCGGTGTCGGACCAGGTCAGGTCGGATCGGGCGCCGAGGTCAGTGCCAGCCGGGTCGGATCGGGTCGGATGGGGTCGGATCGGGTCGGGGCCCGAGGGGACGGGTCGGGTCGGGCGCCGAGGGGGTGGTGTCAGGCGGCGTCGGGGGCGGTCGGGTCCCAGCGGGCGACGGCATCGCGGATGCGGTCGGCAGTCGCGCTGGGCCGAGTGGTGATCGCGCGGTAGGTGAATCGCAGGACGATCCAGCCTGCCCCGATCAGCCGGCTGTCACGCTCGTGGTCCCGTTCGAACTGGGTGCGTTCCCGGCCGTGGTGGGCCCACCCGTCGCACTCGATGACCACCGGGGCGTCGATCACTCGGAAGTCCACCTCGTACCCCTCGATCGTGGGATGAAACTCGACCGGTGGCAGGTCATGTCGCTGGATCAACCGGTGCAGTGCCGATTCGAGGAGCGAGTCGGCCGGCTTGGCGTCGATCGACCAGTCGTCGACCGCGTCGCGGAGGGCGACGGTCCCGCCGCGGCCGCGACGGGCGTGTTCGGCGGCCGCGGTCTCGATGGCCGACAGCGAGGCGAGATCGTTGGTGACCGCGTGCCCGACCGCATCGGAGACGCCGTCGGGGTCCACGGCGCCGAGATCCACCAGCGTGCGCAACACGTTCGTGCAGGGGATCCCGTACCGGCGCTGCGGGATGAGACGTCCACGATCGGTCGGACGGTGGATCTCGACGCCCTCGAGCCGCGGATGTCGGGTGGAGCCGGCCAGGATCACGTCCACGGGGTCCTGGTCGGGGCGCGGCAGACCCCACAGCCGAGCGGCGGATCGGTGTGATGCGAGCGCGCCGTCACCGACGGCGAGAACCCCGGCGATGATGCGCTGCTCGGGGGTGTCCGAGGTGCCGTGCATGCGGGCGACGCCGGGGTGGATCTGCTCGATCTGGCCCGATTCGATCGCCCGGTACCAACTGGACCTCGAGAGGTCGCACTGGTGCAAGCTGAGGATGCCGTGGTGGGAACGTGCCCAGTCGTCGAAGGAGGAGAGTCTCACTCCCTCCAGTGGGTGGTGCGGGCTCCATCGGGGAAACGACAGGGGCCCGGACCGGCGGACGCCTTCGCCGGTTTACGGCTCGCCGTTCGGTCGGCCCGTCGACGGTGGTGCCGCCGGACGTCGATCGCGCGCTTCTGTTTGCAATGTGTTTCGGGGTGCGGGACGGATTGCATGGAGAACGTCGCGTTCGGATGGTTCGTGTCGTCGTCGCTTGTCGGGGATGGTCGGAGTCGACGTCCAGCAACGCGAAGCACGCCGCGGGGCGGGCTGAGTGCGGTGCGGCGGCGGGGTACGATCGCGGGGATGTCGATGACGCCCGAGCAGGCCTTGTTGCGGGTCATTCACTGCCTCGACCGTGCGCACGAGACCGGGTTCAAGGCCAAGGCGTTCGGCAGGGCGCTCGACGTCGTGCGGAACACACCCGCCGACGAGCTCGCCGATCGCGCCGCCAACAACACGCTCACCGACCTCGACGGCATCGGCTCGTCGACCGCAGCGGTCATCGGCGACGCGCTCGCCGGTCGGGAACCGGCCTACCTCGCGAAGATCGAGTCCGAGTCCCAGGTTCCGATCACGCCGGAAGGGCAGACGTACCGCGACGCGCTGCGCGGCGACTGCCTCCTCCATTCCACGTGGAGCGATGGAGGAGCACCGATCGCGGCGATGGCGGCGGCGGCGATCGCGCTCGGCCACGAGTACATGGTCCAGACCGACCACTCCGCTCGCCTCACGATCGCTCACGGCCTCAACGAACAGCGTCTGGAGGAGCAGCTCGACCAGATCGCGCAGGTGAATGCCGACATCGCCGCGATGGGGCACGACTTCCGGGTGCTGTCGGGCATGGAGGTCGACATCCTCGAAGACGGGTCGCTCGATCTCGCCGACGAGATGTTGGAGCGCCTCGACGTGGTCGTGGCGAGTGTCCATTCGAAGTTGCGGATGGAGTCCACACCGATGACCGAGCGGATGTTGATGGCGGTGGCGTCGCCCCACGTCGACATCCTCGGGCACTGCACGGGTCGGATGATCGGCAAGCGCCCACCGTCGGACTTCGACGCCGATTACGTGTTCGCCGCCTGTGCACAGTTCAACACCGCCGTCGAGATCAACTGCCGACCGGAGCGTCTGGATCCGCCGCGGCCGCTGCTCGACCTGGCGATCGAATACGGCTGCTGGTTCTCGATCGACTCCGACGCCCATGCGACTGGCCAACTCGAGTGGCAGCCACACGGTTGCGACCGTGCAGCCGAGCGCGGCGTGCCGATCGACAAGATCATCAACACCTTGCCGGTCGAGGATCTCCTCGCCTGGACCGCTGGCTGATCGTCGGGCACAGGGCCGCGTTCTGTCGCAGAGCCAGGCCTGTGCTGTCGGCGAGGTGCCCCGAATCCCGGAGTGCACGCAGAGCTGACGAGGGGCAGACCGCGAGCGTGTCGTGCCCGGGCGGTTGGGGTGGGGTTCAGGGCGCCGTAGGATTGCTCCCCATGTCGAAGAAGACCAAGAAGAAGAAGGCCAAGATGCGCCGCTCCAAGGCGAATCATGGCAAGCGCCCCAACATGGGCCGCTGAGAACCATTCCCTGAACAACCGAGACCCTCGCTGAGGCGCTCGCTGCTCCGCTGGTGACGGCAGGAGGTGCGGGCGCCTTGTCGCGTCCGGCCTCGGTTCCGGTGCCGGGCCCGATCGCAGGAGTGCGGCAGCGAGGTGGAGATGCGAGAGGATGCTCGGCATGCGCACGCAGGAATCGCCCAGCACGAGCAAGGTCGAGTGGTTGACGGTCGCGGGTGACCCGGCGATCTGGCAGTCGATCGGTCTGACCCTGATCGACGCGGACGCACCCGGCGACGAAGCCGCCGAGATCACTGGTGACCGAGCCGAGGAGGGTCGAGGCGCGGGCGGGCCAGGCGACGGCGGGCTGATCCCGTTGATCGGGACGTCGATCCGAGTGGTCTCGCTCGATGATGCGGCGACGTCGCCGGGACTCATCGGCTGGGCGCTGAGCGGCGATGGTGTCGACTCGGGTGATGCGTGGGCTGCCGACTCGGTCGGGATCGATGGGTTGCCGACACAGATCGTCGACCCGCAGGTCCCGACGTTCGCTGCACACCCGCTCGGTGCCTCGGCACTCGACCATGTGGTGATCGCGACGAATGACCTCGAACGCACGAGCGGAGCGATCGCCGCAGCCACCGGGTGCGAACTCAAGCGGGTGCGCGACCTCGGGGCGATGCGGCAGGGCTTTCACCGGATCGGCCGGGGCGGCCTGATCGTGGAGCTCGTCGAGCGTGCCGACGCTCCCTCCGGTCCGGCATCGTTCTGGGGGCTCGTGCTGATCGTCGATGACATCGACGCGGCGTGCGAGCTGATCGGCACCGACCGGGTCTCCACCCCGAAGGACGCCGTGCAGCCCGGGCGACGAATTGCGACCATCCGGTCCGAGGTCGGACTCGGACTGCCCGTCGCCCTGATGACGGCCTGAAGCAACTGCCCCGCTGCGTCTCGACCGATGCCCTTGCGGCCGCGGCCTGGACGCGACTGCGCCGGACCCGAGTGGCGGGTCCGGCGCAGTGCGCTTTCAGGTGGTGATGAACCGGATCAACCGGTCTGATCGGTGAGGATCAGGGAGCGGTCGGTGTGGTGTTGCGTCGGCGAGATGCAGCCACGAAGAGCAGACCGGCGAGCAGCGCAGCGCCACCGATGTAGATCATCGTGCCGGGGCCGCCGCCGGTCTTGGGCAGCGTGCAGTCGTCGGCGGGGTTGTCGTCGTTGTTCTGGCCGGGGTAGCACGGGGTGCAGTCGTCGGCGGGGTTGTCGTCGTTGTTGTCGCCGGGGTAGCACGGGGTGCAGTCGTCTTCGGGCGTGTCGTCGCCGTCATCGCCGGGCGTGCAGGGGTTGCAGCTGTCGCTCCCCGTCTCTCCGTCGTTGTCTTCGCCGGGCACGCACTCTGCGTCTTCGGGGCCGTTGCAGGCCGAGGTGGCCGGCGGGTAGGAGACGGTGGCGGTGGCGGTCGGGTTGACCTCGACCTGGATCGTCAGGCCGTCACGAAGGATCGCGTCGGAAGGGTCCGGGATCCAGGACCCGTCAGCGGCGAGCATCTAGCCCGGCCAGTCGGTGGCGACGCCGGCGGCGTTCACGGAGGCGCCGGGGTAGATGGTGCGTCCGCTGAGGGAGTTGACGACTCGCTGCTCGACAAAGGTTCCGTTCTTGTCGTAGAAGCTGAGCGTCGCGGGACCCGACGAGGTGAACCCGACGGTCTGGATGTCGTACTGGATGAAGGGCGCATCGGAGATGCACACGGGGGCGAACGCCGAGACGTCGAGGCCGCGATCTTCCGGACCGGCGCAGGCGGATGTTGCGGGCGGATAGCTCACGGTCGCGGTGGCCGTCGGGTTGACGGTCACGTCGATGATCAGGCCCTCGCGGAGGAAGGCGTCAGAGGCGTCGGGAATCCAGTTGCCGTTGTCGGCGAGCTGCCAGCCGGGCCAGTCGGTCGCGTTGCCCGCGGCGTCGACGGAGGCGCCCGGGTAGACGAAGCTGCCCGAGAGGCTGCTCACTTCGCGCGTCTCGACGACGTTGCCGTTGCGGTCCTTGATGACGAGCGTGGCGCGGCCATCGTCGGGCACGAAGCCGACGGGCACGATCGTGTAGCTCACGTACGGCGCGTCACGGATGCACTCCGGCGAGAATGCCGAGACGTCGAGCGACCGCTCCGGCGTGGTCGTGGTCGTGACGTAGTTGCCGTCGTCGTCGGCGATCTGTTCGCCGTTCGTCGTGTCGTCGGCCTCGTCACCGTCGGTCTGGGCGTGCGTCGTCATGGGGAGCAGGGCTGCCGCAGCGAGCGCGACGAGCGGTCCGGCTAGCCACTTGCGACCGACGCGCCGGTGCGATCGTGTGTGCTGAACAGTCTCAGGTGTGGTCATGTTTCCGCCTTTGTTGTCTTCACCGCCCCGAGTCCGATCAGACGGTGTCAGCCGCTTGACCACGCTCGGTGTTCGATCAGAGTACCGACGTTATAGGGCGAACGCAAGCCGCGAGAGATCGCAAACCCTTGTAAACATTGACTTTCAAGGATTCGTCTGGCCAATCCGGGCGCCGTCACGCTGGGCGGTCGCCCCAACACTTCCGGCACTCGTCAAACAAAATCTCACACTGAGTGGTCAAAACCTGGAGGTGTGTGATGGGGGTATCGCGGAGAGTGCGAACGGCGTCGACATGTGGAGACAACCCACACAGAGCGGGCCGGGCGCGAGGCCGAAACCTCGGTCGCCGCTGCGGCCCGCCACGTGTCGAGGCGCCCGCCAGGATTCCTGGATGCTGGGCCGTTGGATCTCTCGAATGAACCCGGAGGAGGCGAATCGCCTGCCGCAGCCGACGCTGGGCGTCGAAGGGGAGCGGGAGCTCCGGGTGGCTGTCAGCTGGTGGGGGTGTCGGCGTCGACGCGCAGGCGCCCCGTTCCGGCGGCAGCGCGTTCGTCGACGGAACGATGACTGAGGCCATCGGCGTCGAGCCAGGTCGCATCGACGGTCAACGTCGTCGGTCCGACCGTCGGTGGCGTGCGGGTCACCAGGGTGTAGCCGTCGAGGACGTCGAGCGCGCCAGTCATCTCGAGCGTCAGGATGCCGGTGCCCCCGGCGGGGAGCGTGACGAATGCGGACGTGACGAAGTATCCGGCCTCGGCGCCGGGTTCGGTGTCGATCGGCACGCCATCGAGGAGGGTCTCGGTGACCGGCAGTCGCGTGAAGATGGAGACCCATGTGCGGTTGGTGCCGAGGGGGAGCCCGATCGGGTTGCCGATCACGTAGCCGGGCTCGCCGTTGTCCGGGGCGCCGTTGGTCAGGGTGACCTCGAGTTCGCCTGTCGCGGTGGACGTCGCAGCATCGGCGGTGACGGTGTACTCGGCGGTCGCACCGAGGTAGTAGTCGATCTTGTTGCCGATGGCGTTGTTGAACACGATGGCCAACCCGTCGTCGTCCTCGGGGATCGGCAGGGTGCCGGACATGCCGATCTGTTCGAGCACCTGCTGTTCGTTGGGCCGTGCGGCCCAGCCCGTGAAGCGCCCCTGGTCGACCATTGGGCCGAGCGTGTCGAGGAGGTCGGTGGGCGGG
>JBAWHL010000289.1:0-1986 GCA_049593815.1 Ilumatobacteraceae bacterium
GCGCATGCTGGCGATGTCGGGGTCGATGCCGACGCCGAACAGTGGGACCAGCGGCCACTGGGCGAGGAACGTGCCGCTCGCCGGGTCGAGGTCGATCTCGAGCCGATGCGGTGTGGCGACGACGGCGAGGTCGACGGCGACACGACCGTCGTCGAGCTGCGCCGTGCTGGCACTGATCGAGTCCGAGACCGCCGACCACCCTGCGGTCAGCGGAACGTCGAACGACCGCTCGCCTTCGTGGACGGTCATGCGATCACCCATCGTGTCGATCCTCGTGATCGACGAATGCGACGCACCGACCGGTCGACGGGTGAACGACATCGAGGGGAGGTCCGTGACCGGCGCACCGCCGATCCGCTGCGCCGTGACGGGCAGGGCGAGCGTGGCCATCCGTTCGGCCAACGTCGTGTCGGCCGCCGCAGATCCTGGGCCGTCCATCGCCGGTAGGAGGTGCTCCCACACGAGATCGAGGATGATCTGCATCGTCTCGATGCACGAGAACATGGCGATGACCGCGTCGTGTTCCGGGAGCACGAGCATGTACTGGCCGAACGCACCGTCGCCGCGATACCCGTGGCTCGACATCCAGAGTTGGAAGCCGTACCCCTTCGACCAGTCGGGCTCCGCTCGTTCGGGGTTGGCGATCTGCACCGACGACGCCGCCGAGACGAACCCCTCGGGCAGCAGCCGAGTGCCGTCCCACACGCCATCGTCGAGGTAGAGCTGGCCGAGTCGGGCGACCGCATCGAGGTTCGTGTAGACGCCGGAGAAACCGAGGTCCATCCCGTCGCTCGCGTGTTGCCATCGGAAGTCGCCGATGCCGAGTGGGTCGAGGACTCGGGGGCGGAGGTAGTCGACCAGCGACTCTCCGGCGAGGCGTTGCAGGATGCGTGCCAGCGCCAGAACCGGCGGCTGGTTGTACATGAACAGGGTGCCGGGTTCGGCGTCTGAGGGAATCGCGAGGAAGCCGCGGACCGCGTCGGTCGGGTCGTTGACGAACGCCTCGAGCAGCGTCTCGTGATCGTGCCCGGTGGACATCGAGGAGATGTGGCGGATCCGCAGTGTTCGGGCGGAGTCTGCCGTGGCGTCGTCGAACAGTTCGGGCAGGTGGTCGCTCACGAGGTCGTCGAGCGACAGACGGCCCTCGCCGATCTGCAGCCCGAGCGCGGTGCCGGTGAAGGACTTGCTGAGTGAGTAGACGAGGCGGCTGCGATCACCGGTGTGCGGGGCCCAGTAGCCCTCGGCGATCCGCGTTCCGTGGCGCTGGATGATCAGCCCGTGCGGTTCGATTCGAGGGTCGCTCTCGATCGCGTCGAGGAACGATGCGATCCCCTCGGCGTCGACTCCTTGCGCGGCGGGGCTGCTGACGTCCATCCCGCATTGTGGCCGCCCGCGCGAGGCGGCCACGGACCCGGCGACGTTCGTCTCGGAATGCGTCCCGGAAAGCGGGACAGATTGCGAAGAGAATGGCGACGGCCGGGCACATGTCGTTTGAGGCGGCGTCGAATCGGACATCGTGGATGCATGTTCCGTTCGCTTCGCACCATCGCCAACCCGTTCACTCGGACGGCGCTGATCGCCTTCACGTGGTCGCACCGACGAACGATCCTGCGGTGGGGACGCTCACTGTGGAACGAACTGCGCGAGCCGCGGCGGATCGACCCGGCCCGGCTGGTGCTGATCGGCAAGGTGCTGTGGGCCATCACACGTGAGGAGCAGTTCGCGCAGGCGCGCCAGCTCCGCCACGTCCGCCTCGACGGCGACAGCCTCGTCGTCGACGCCACGCCGGGATGGCGAGGCACGGCCCGATTGGTCGACGAACTCGCCGAGATCGACGGCATCTCCGCAATCGTCGACGCCCAGGGCACCCCCCTCTCCGGCACCGTCACCACCACCGCCACCGGCTGACCCACTCCCCCAACCCATCCCGACCCCCTCAACCCGCACCCCCAACCGCCCCGCCAACCCCGCCCGTCAACCCACCCC
>JBAWHL010000290.1:0-9228 GCA_049593815.1 Ilumatobacteraceae bacterium
ACCGGGAAGAGCTCTTCGCCGGCCTCCACGAACGTCTGGCCGCGTCGATCGACGCACTGTTGGCCGAGGTGCCGAGCGATCGCGCCGGGATGATCGAGTGGTACGTGCGGAACCCGCCGATGGACGACACCGAGTCGGCGATCTATGCGGCGTTCATCGCATCGGCGCGCGCCGACGCCAGCGGCGACGTCGGGTCGGTCCACCTCGCGGAGCTCTTCGATCGATTCTTCGCGCCCTTGCGCACACTCGACGATCCGGCGGTGAGCACGCACGTGCAGATGGTCGCGGACGGCATCTTTCTCCGCGCCATTCTGCGGCTCCCGCTCCCCGACGAGGCCGCGACCGTGGCGATGATCGAACGCATCTCCGCCGAGCACTGAGCTCGTCGATGTCGCTCCGACCGGAGCGGCGACGCGCACCACACGTACTGTTCGACCATGACGGCTCGGCAGTACGTGTTCCCGCTGTCGGGCGACGACCTCGCAACGATCGCCGCTCGCGAGCTTCCCGACAGCGACGACGCCGCCCAGCACCTGCTGTCGTGGAACCTGCACCTCGCTGCGCGTCGTTCGACCGGCATCCTGCCCAGCGACATCGTCTTCACCGAGCCTCCGCCGGCCAGATGACGGCGATCATCACTCGTGCGGTCGTGGTCGGTGGCCACGACGGACGCGCCGAGATCGAAATCGAACTCACCCACGACAACGGCGGCACCTCGACGATCCAACTCGACGAGGAGGCGTGCACCGCCTCACTCGACGAGGCCCACATCACCTCGCTCGACGAACTGGTGGGGCAACCGTGGAGCACCGTGCTCCCAGCGCTCGAACGACAAGGAGAATCCCATGCTCGACCTGGTCATCAGTAACGGATTGATCGTGGACGGTTCGGGCCTGCCCGGCCGTCACGGCGACGTCGCCGTCAAGGACGGTCGCGTGGTCGGCGTCGGTGGGCGCGCCGGCGAAGCGCATCGAAGGGTCGACGCGAGTGGCCGCGTCGTCGCACCCGGATTCATCGATCCGCACACCCACTACGACGCGCAGCTGTGCTTCGACCCGTACGCCTTCCCTGCGATCGAGCACGGCGTGACCACCGTCGTGCCCGGCAACTGCTCCCTGTCGCTGGCACCCTTGCGCGTCGACCAGCGCGATGCGTTCAGCAGCATGTTCCGGTTGATCGAGGAGATGCCCGAGGCGGCCTTCGATGCGGGCGTCGACTGGCGGTGGGGCGAGGGCTTCGGCGGATGGCTCGACGCGCTCACCGGCAACATCGCGCTCAACGTCGCCCCGCTCGTCGGGCACTCGGTCCTGCGCATGTTCGTCATGGGGCCCGACGCGCAGCACCGAGCTGCAACGGCCACGGAGATCCGGTCGATGGCCGACCTGCTCGGCGTGTGCCTCGATGCCGGTGCCGTCGGCATGAGCACGAGCTTCGTCGACATCGACGAGAACTACCGTCCGGTCCCGAGTCGCTGGGCGGCGCCCGAAGAACTCGATGCGCTGTCCGCAGTGCTCGGCGGGCGCGACGGCGTCCTGCAGATCGTGCACGAGTTCTACGACACCGAGCTCACGATCGCCCGCGTCGAACAGCTCGCCGACCTCTCGTTGCGCCACGGGATCACGACCACGCTGTCACCGCTGTTCCATTCCGACGCCAACCAACAGGGAGTGGCGCGCATCATGGCCGCGGTCGACGCTGCCCGCGCCCGAGGCGCTGCGGTGTGGCCACAGGTGCAGACGCGCCCGATCGACATCAGCTTCACGCTCGATCAGCGCAGCCTGATGCTGCTGACGATGCCGTCGTGGTGGAAGGTGGCATCGATCCGAGACCACGCCGAGAAGCTCGCCGCCGTGGCCGACCGCCGTGAGGCACTGGTCGACGAGATGAATGCGATGGCCAAGCGTCCCAACGGCGGTCTCGGCGCCGGTGGCTTCGTCGTACGCGATGTCGTGCACGACCGCAACCGCGACCTGATCGGACGCAACATCGACGACATCGCTCGCGAGCGCAATTCCACCCACGGCGACACCTTGCTCGACCTGGTCCTCGACGAGGACCTCGGCACCTGGTTCATCCGGGCGTCGATCGGCCATGACAACTCACCGGTGGTCGGCGACCTGCTCGCCCACCCGCACGTGCATGTCGGCGCCTCCGACGGTGGCGCACACGTCGGGTCGTTCTCGACGTTCGGCGACACCGGCTACCTGTTTTCCGAATTCGTCCGCGGCACCAAGTCGCTCACCCTCGAGGCAGCGGTGAAGAAGGTGACGCTCGACCCCGCGACGATCTGGGGGCTGGAGGGCCGCGGCCTCCTCGCCACCGGGAACGCTGCCGACGTGGTCGTGTTCGACGCCGACACGATCGGGCGCGGCCCAGAGATCGCCTCCGACGACTTCCCGGGTGACGGCCAGCGCTGGATCCGTCGTCAGGAGGGCATCGACACGGTGGTCGTGAACGGCGAGGTCACCTGGAGTGCCGAGGCGGGCTACACGCCCGATGCCCGCTCGGGCCAGATCGCCACCCGCACCTGACCTCTGCGGTCCTGACGTTCTGCGATCTGGTGCTCCGCATCAGCAACGATGCACGACTTCGGCGTCTGCGCTGACACAGAACGTGTCGTGCGGTGCCGTCTGGCAGGTGAGGAACTACTCGCGGTCGAGCGACATCGCCATGCCGGGGAGGTCGACCCACGGCTGCTTGGTCTCACACCACACCTCGACGGCGGGCAGCACCTCGGAGCGGTCGTCGAGGGTTCCCGCCTTCACGGCGACCACCCCGTCGGTCTGGACGAGGGCGGACACGATCGGCGATCCGCACTGTCCGCAGAACTGGCGACGCACGTACACCGCGTCGCCATGCTCACCGCGGTCCTCGAAGGTGCTCAAGTCACCCGACACGGCGAGCTGCGACTCGTGGACGACGAGGTTGACGGAGAACGCCCCGCCGCTCTGGCGTTGACAGTTGTCGCAGTGACACACCGCCGTGGCGATGAGGTCCCCGCTGACCTCATAGGTGATCGCACCGCAGAGGCATCGCCCGGTCCGTGTCATGTCGGCGAACGTACCACCCACCCATTCGCCCGTCGACGCCGGCAGGTCGCGCGGCCGCAGCCCTGCCGCCGACGTCTGCAACACTCCTTCCATGCTCGACATCACACCAAGCGGTCAGGCATGCGGTGCAATCGTTCGCAACGTCGATCTTCGCCGCCTCGACGACGACCTCGTCGCCGCCATCCGGCGAGCGTGGCTCGAACACAAGGTGCTGGCGTTCCCCGACCAGCAACTCTCCGACGACGACCTCGAAGCGTTCACGCTCCAGTTCGGCCCGTTCGGCGACGACCCGTTCTTCGCATCGATCGATGGGCACCCGAACATCGCCGCGATCAGCCGACGCGCCGACGAGACCTCCACGTTGTTCGCCGAGAACTGGCACGCTGATTGGAGCTTCCAGGAGTATCCGCCCGATGGCACCTGCCTGTACGGCAAGGTGATTCCGCCGACCGGGGGCGACACGCTCTACACCAACCAGCAGGCCGCACTCGAGGTCATGCCGAGCGAACTCCGTTCGAAGATCGAGGGCAAGCTGGCCATCCATTCAGCCGGAGCCAGCTATGCGCCCGATGGTCTGTACGGCGACGACGATGATGACCGCTCGATGCAGATCCGACCGAGCGACGCCGCGTACGAGACCCAGCTGCACCCGCTGATCCGACCCCATCGCGAGACCGGCGCCGACACGCTGTATTCCACGATCGGCTACATCACCGGCATCGACGGGATGGACGCCGACGAGGCGCGCAATCTGCTCGTCGAGCTGTACATGTGGCAGACCCGCGAGGAGTTCCAGTACCGGCATCGCTGGGCGGCGAACATGCTGACGATGTGGGACAACCGCTGCGTGCTCCACCGGGCAACCGGCGGCTACGACGGCCACGACCGGCTCCTCCATCGCACGACCATCGGCTACAACCACAGCGTCGGAACCTTCTGACGCAGATCGGAGATTCAACGACATGCAGTACCGCCAGATCGGTGAACTCGAGGTGTCCGTCGTCGGTCTCGGCTGCAACAACTTCGGGATGCGCCTGGACGCTGCGGGGACCGCGGCCGTCGTCGACGCTGCGCTCGATGCCGGGATCACCTACTTCGACACCGCGGAGAGCTATGGCAACGGCGTCTCCGAGGAATATCTCGGCGCTGCATTGGGAGCTCGGCGCTCCGACGCGGTCATCGCGACCAAGTGGGGGCACACCCGCAGCATGGGCGCCGGCGAACGCGGCGGCGACCCCGCCCAGATCCGCAGCCGGGTCGAGGCCAGCCTCGGGCGTCTCGGCACCGACTACGTCGACCACTACCAACTGCACCGCCCCGACCCGGAGACGCCCATCGAAGAGACCCTGGGGTGCCTGGCCGATCTCCGCGCCGAGGGCAAGATCCGCGAGATCGGGTGCACCCACTTCTCGGCGCAGGAGCTGACGGTTGCCCACGAGACCGCCACCTCGACCGGGTTGGCACCGTTCGCCTCCGTGCAGAACCACTACAGCCTGTTGACCCGCGACCCCGAGACCAACGGTGTGCTGGCGGCGTGCGCGGAGCGCGACATCGCATTCGTTCCGTACTTCCCGCTCGAGTCCGGGCTGCTCACCGGGAAGTACCGGCTCGGGCAACCAATGCCCGACGGCACCCGCCTCGCGGCGTGGGGTCCGCGTGCCGCCGAGTTCATCGACGACGACAGGCTCGCCGTCGTGGAACGGCTCATCGCGTGGTCCACCGTCCGGGGACACACGCTGCTCGACCTGGCGCTGAGCTGGCACACGTCGAACCCGCTCGTGGCATCGGTCATCGCCGGCGCGACGAGCGCCACCCAGGTCGCCGCCAATGTCGACGCAGCGTCGTGGGCGCTCACATCGCAGGAGCGCAGCGAGCTCGACGAGTTGCTCGCCGCCCCCTGAACGCCAGCAGTCCGCCGAGGCTCCAGACGCGCTGAACTCAATTCACTACACTTGCCAATTCACCACCCGACGACGAAGAGGAAATCTGACCTATGGGGCTCATTCGAGCGGCAGTTGGCGCAATCGGCGGAACGATGGCCGATCAGTGGAAGGACTTCTTCACGGTCCCGGACGGCCTGCCTCCGACCGCAGCGGTGTTCGCCGCCGAGCAGCGCGAACGCAACGAGGGACGCGGGTCCAACACCAAGCACTCCTCCCACGTGATCACCAACGGCAGCAAGATCATCGTGCCCGAGGGATACGGACTCGTGCTGATGGAGCAGGGAGCGATCACCGGCTTCGCAGCGGAAGCGGGCGCCTACGAGTGGAACAGCGAAGCCCAGGACTCACAGTCGATCTTCGCCGGTGACGGCATCGTCAGCCCCCTGATCAAGACGTCGTGGGAACGCTTCAAGTTCGGTGGCCGTCCCAGCGTCGACCAGAACGCCTACTTCGTGACGCTGAAGGAACTGCCCAACAACCGCTTCGGCACCCAGTCGGAGATCTACTGGGACGACGCGTACATGAACGCGCAGGTCGGCGCCGTCACCCGCGGTACCTACACCCTGAAGATCATCGATCCGATCCTGTTCATCAAGGCGTGGCTGCCGGCGACGTATCTCGAGCACGGCAAGGTGTTCGACTTCACCGACATCGAGAACGATGCCGCCTCGCAGCTGTTCAACGAGGTCGTCGGCTCGCTCGCCCCGGCGTTCTCGATGTACACCAACGACCCGTCCAAGGGCAATCGCATCACCAAGATCCAGCAGGACTCGATCGGATTCGCCCAGAGCCTGTCCGCCGCTGTCGAGCAGAACTACCAGTGGGCGTCCGGACGCGGTCTCGAGATCGCGGCCACCGCGATCATCTCGATCGAATACGACGAGACCACCAAGGAGTTGCTGCGCAACGTGCAGCGCGCCGACGCACTGTCGGGGGCCCGAGGCAACTCGAACCTGCAGGCATCGGTCGCTGCTGGCTTCGAGAACGCCGGCGACAACCAGGGCAGCGCCGGTCTGATCGGCATGGGCATGGCAGCCGGCGCGACCGGGATCGGTGGCCTGCAGCAGCCGGTGCCGGGCATCGGCGCACAGAGCTCACCCCCGCCTCCCCCGCCCGCCGCAGCCGCCGCTGCTCCGGCCCCGGCACCAGCCGCCCCGGCAGCGCCGGCGGCCGAGGACCCGATGGCGCAGCTCACGAAGTTCAAGGAGATGCTCGACGCCGGGCTGATCTCCCAGGAGGACTACGACGCGGCCAAGAACAAGGTGCTCGGACTCTGAGTCAGAACAGGCGGAATCTGCAATGACCTTGCCACCTCCAGGAGACGGCGCCCAGCAACCCAACGTCGGCACCCCGGCCGGTCCACCACCGGACCCGGCTGCAGACGCGGTCGCAGACGCCGTCGCTGACGCAACGGCCGACCCGATCATCGACACCCGCAACGAGGGGCTCGACGACGGCGTCAACCGCTGCCCCCAGTGCGGCGCGACCGAGGTCAAGCTGCGCGCCTCGGCGGGCATGCTCGTCTGTTTGTTCTGTCGTCACGAGTGGTCGGAGGCCCGACTCGACGAGACGATCGCCAACGGCGATCTCACGTCGCTGCGCGGGACGACGCTCGGCTCGGGCGCGACCGACATCGACACGTCCGCCGACGCGATGATCACGATGAAGTGCGCCGGTTGCGGCGCCGAAGTCGTCGTCAACACCGCGGAGCAGATGGGCGCGCGCTGCCACTGGTGTCGCCACGTCCTGAACATCAACGAACAGATCCCCAACGGTGCGGTACCCGACGCGGTGCTGCCCTTCAAGATCAGCCACGATGCCGCGATCGAGAAGATCAACGAGTTCGCCGGCAAGCGGCAGATGTTCGCCGACCGTGGCTTCGTCAGCGAGTTCAAGCCCGAGAACATCGTCGGCGTCTACATGCCGTACATGGTGGTCGACAGCAATGCGAGCGCCGACGTCAGCGGATACGGCGAGATCAAGACACGGCAGTACACGAGGGGCTCCGACGACGACAAGGAGACCGTCTACGACGCCGACGTGTACGAGGTGCACCGGCACGTGGACTTCACCGTCGACGATCTGACGATCGAGTCGTCTGCCGAACGGGCCGACATGGACACCTCGAGCAACACCAACAACGTGATCAACACGATCCTGCCGTTCGACACCGAGAACGCCGTGAAGTGGAACGCCAACTATCTGACGGGATTCACGTCGGAGAAGCGTGACCAGGACGTCGTCCATCTCGAGCCGGAGGTGCAGCATCAGCTGCTCTCGATCGCGCGGTCGGAGATCGTTCCGAGTCTGGATCGCTATGACCGGGGTGTGCGCTGGGAGCGCGAACGCCTCGACATCCATGGCACCCGCTGGGTCGCGATGTACCTGCCGGTCTGGTTGTACTCCCACTTCGACGGAGAGCCAGGAAAGGGCATGGTGCACTACATCGCCGTCAACGGTCGAACCGGTGAGGTCATGGGCAGCGTCCCCGTCTCGCACAAGCGGTTGTTCGGAGCGGCCCTGGCCGTCTTCGGCGTCATCGAGGCCATCGTGATCGCGATCCTGGCGGCGGCCGGATGATCGCCATGGTGCTGAACGAGATGACCTCGGTGTTGTCGCACGCCGCGCTCGTCGCGGCCGAGGGCGACGACAGTCCGGTCTGGCTGCTCATCCTGGGTCCGCTCGGCGCGGGCGGGGCCTACTTCGGTCTGTGGCGCTACTACCGCAACACCCACCAGTCGCACGCCTTCGAGCGCGAGACGCGCATCGAGTCACAGCCGATCAGCGGCACGGACGCCAAGATCAAGGAGATCAAGGGCACCACCCGGTCCGGCATCGACGGCGACAACCACAAGAACCACCGCAAACGAGTCCAACGCGTCGACTGACCGCGACGACCGGGGACCCCTCACCACCCCGACCCCCGCCCGAACCAACCCCCAACCACCCCGAAATTCTGAGCGACGGTTGCGCTGAGCGCAACGGTGGCTCAGAATTTCGGGGTTTTTCGCGACTCAAGTGGTGCTGCAGGGGAGGCGTGGTCGCGAATTGTGTGCCGCAGCTTGCCGGGTTCCTTGTCATCGTGTAGTAAGTGAGCTTTACACGCACAGGAACGAGGAAGACATGCACAGTTCAGAAACGAAGTCACGTCGGACCGCCTGGCGGTCAATGTTGTGTTCGGTCACCGCGCTCGGCCTCGTTGCGAGCGCATGCGGCAGCGACGACGACGGAGCCGAACCGAGCGTCACCGTGTCGGCCGAGGCCGCCTTTCCCGTCACCGTCGAGCACGCGTTCGGTTCCACCACGGTCGATGAGGAGCCCGTACGCGTCGTGTCGATCGGGTTCACCGACCACGACGTGCTGCTCGCCCTCGGCGTGGCACCGATCGCGATCCGGCAGTGGTACGGCGACTACGAGTACGTCTGGCCATGGGCCGAAGACGCGCTCGGCGACCAGCAGCCAGAAGTTCTCCCGAGCGCTGATCTCAACTTCGAGCAGATCGCTGCACTGGAACCCGACTTGATCATCGGTCAGTACATCGGGCTCGAACAGGACCAGTACGACACGCTCTCGAAGATCGCGCCGACGGTCGCTCAGCCTGCCGACTATCCGTCGTTCGGCGCCCCGTGGCAAGTGATGACCCGCAACATCGGTGCTGCGGTCGGGCTCTCCGCCGAGGCCGACGCCCTCGTCGCCGACACGGAGGCGCTGTTCACCGACGCTCGCGCCGAGCACCCGGAGTTCGAAGGTGTCGAGCTGGCCTACGCCGGGGCGTACACGACCGACGGCGCCAACTACTACGTCGAGACGAACGGATCGACGCGCATGGGAGTGCTCCAAGATCTCGGGTTCGTCGTTCCAGAGGAACTCGCCGCACTCGGTACGGACAGCTTCTATCACGACATCAGCGCGGAACAGCTCGAGCTCGTCGATCAGCAGGTCGCGCTCTGGGAGCCGGCCGACATCACGCTCCTACCGGAGATCGAGAGCAATGTCGTCTATCAAACACTCGACGTGGCCGTCGACGATCGCGACATCTTCATGACGGACCCGATTGTCGCCGGAGCCATGGCCCACTCGACACCGCTGAGCCTGCCGACCGTGCTCGACTTCCTTCTGCCGGAACTCACTCGCGCCGTTGCCAACATCGACGAGTCCTGAACGCGGGACGGCTCTCGCCAGGCGGCGACAGCTCTCGCAGGTCCAGCCCGCGCCGATGTCGCGACGATTCGAGA
>JBAWHL010000291.1:0-4617 GCA_049593815.1 Ilumatobacteraceae bacterium
GAAGAAGGCCGCGGCCAAGAAGGCGCCGGCTGCGAAGAAGGCGGCAGCGAAGAAGGCGCCGGCTGCGAAGAAGGCGGCAGCGAAGAAGACCGCTCCCGCCAAGAAGGCGTCAGCGAAGAAGACCGCAGCCAAGAAGGTCGCCGCCACGAAGCCTGCCGCTCCCGCTTCGGAGGACTGACGTGCGCGTCGTCACGTGGAACATCAACTCGCTGCGCGCCCGCCAAGAACGTGTGGAGGAGTGGCTCGCCGAGGTGCAGCCCGACGTCGTGCTGTTGCAGGAGACCAAGCTCGCCGACGATGCGTTTCCCGCGCTGATCTTCCAGGGGCTCGGCTACGAGAGCGCCCACTACGGGCAGGGCCAGTGGAATGGTGTCGCGATCCTGTCGCGCGTCGGTCTCGACGACGTCGTGACCAACTTCGCGGGTGACGTCGAACCGGATCCCGACGCGCGCATCATCACCGCAACCTGTGGGGGCGTGCGCGTCAGCAGCGTCTACGTGCCCAACGGCCGAGCGCTCGACGACGACCACTACACCTACAAGCTCTCCTGGCTGGATCGACTCGTGTCGCATCTCGACGCCGACACCGGTCCTGATCAGGCGGTCATCGTCGGCGGCGACTACAACATCGCTCCCGACGACCGTGACGTGCACGACCCGGCGAAGCTGATTGGAGCCACGCACGTCAGCCAGCCCGAGCGGGATCGACTCAGTGCGCTCGAGCAGTGGGGGCTCGTCGACGTCTTCCGTGAGCAGCACACCGAGGACCGCGTGTACTCGTGGTGGGACTATCGCGGTGGCGACTTCCACCAGGGTCGCGGCATGCGCATCGACCTGCTGATGTGCTCACGGTCGGTCGCTGACCGTGCCGAATGGTGCGTCGTCGACCGCAACGCGCGCAAGGGCAAGAGCCCGAGCGATCACGCCCCCGTCATCGTCGACGTCGCCGACTGAATCACGTCGACGATCTGCGGAGCGAGTCGTTCCGCGGTCATCGCTCCGAAGCTCGTCGCCTCGGCCAGTGCTTCAGGCGTGAGCGGCTGGTCGCGAGCGATCGCAGCCAGATCGCGATCGCTGCAGAGCTGCGTGGGCAGCACGTCGGCGCGCCGGGCCGACTCGTCTCGCCATGTCCGCAGCGCCGCGAGCACCGGGTCGACGCGAGCGCGCACCCGTCGCTGTGGCGGGGGAGCGGGCGGCGGCTCGGTGAGATCGAGATCGACGATGAACGGACTCGGTGTGCGTGCATAGCCCCCGCGCCGGTTGGCTCGCGAGACGACGAGGCGGTCGGTCGCTCGAGTGAACGCGACGTAGAGCAGTCGCGCCTCCTCGGCCTTGCCCGCAGCGGTGCTCGCCGACTTGTGTGGCACGAGGCTGCTCTCCACGCCGGACACGACGACCGTGTGCCACTCGCGCCCCTTGGCAGCGTGGAACGTCAGCAGGTCGACGCCGTCGGTGGACGCGTCGTCGAACGGATTGGTCGTCGCGATCCAGGCTCGGAACGTGGCGCCGTCGCCGAGCGGCTGCTCGCGCAGGAACTCGAGGGCGGCGGTGGCGACCCGGCGTTCCGGTTCGGGCTGATCGTCACGTGTCGCTGCGCCGCGGTCGAGGGCGCGCAGAGACGCGGGCGGCGGCGGTTCGTCGAGGACGTCGTGTGCCCAGCCCCGCAGCCGTGACGCCGAGCCGAGCGCGGTCGCCTGGCGGATGATCGTCTGCAGCGGTGATCCGCTGGCGGTCGCCGATCGGCGCACGGCGATCCCGGCACGGTCGAGCGTGTCGGCGAAGCTGGTGAGTTGCGCGTTCGTGCGAGCGAGGATCGCGATCTCCCCGGTGCGGACGAGGTTCGGGTCGCAGCGTCGAATGAACTGCATCGCCAGACGCGCCTCGTCGGCTTCGTCCTCGGCGACGAACTGCTCGACCGTCGGGCCGTCGCCGCGATCGGAGACCAGGGCAGCGGGCTGATCGCTCACGTCGAGGACATGCACGCCGGCTGCCACGATCTGAGGGGTGCTGCGATGGTTCACCGGCAGCCGAACGATCTCGACACCGGGGAATCGGGTCTCGACGTCGACGAGCAGGGTCGGGTCAGCGCCGTTGAAGCCGTAGACCGCCTGCGCCGGATCGCCGACGATGAACAGGTCGTCACGACCCTGCCGGAGCAGGTCGACGAGGGCGTGTTGGAGTGGGTTGAGGTCCTGGGCTTCGTCGACGAGCACATGACGAAAGCGCCAACGAACCGAGTCGGCGAAGTCGTCGTCGCGACGGAGGTCGCGGATGGTGTGGGCGAGCACGTCGTCGAAGTCGATGACGCCGCGGCGCCGTTTGAGCGTCTGGAATGCCTGATATGCCGCCGCGCACCGGTCGATGCCAGGACCGGGGTGGCGTTGCGCCCGGCGGGCCGCCGAGCCGTAGGTGTTGGCGTCGATTCCACGCGCGGACGCCCAGTCGATCTCGGCCACGAAGGCGCCGAGGCTGCGTCGATCCGACGCGTCGATGCTGTCGCCGACGAGTCGGCGACGGTCGCTGACGACGGTCAGCGGTCGGCGATCGGTGTCGTTCCAGCGCTGCTTGAGCACGGCGAGCATGACGGAGTGGAACGTGCCCGCTTCGACACGCTCGCGCATGCCGAGCCGGAGGAGACGTTTGCGCATCTCGCCGGCTGCCTCACGGGTGAACGTGAGCGCGAGCGTGTGCCTCGCGTCGGCGGAGCCGGTGACGACGCGGTAGGCGATCCGTCGCGTGAGCACCCGGGTCTTGCCGGATCCGGCACCGGCGATGACCGCCACGAGCTGGGATTCGCTGGTGACCGCGGCGCGCTGATCCGCATCGAGATCGGCGACCAGCGCATCCACGTCCACGCGCCAACTGTACGACGCGCCCCTCCGACCCGGCGCACCCCTCGCAGCGATGAGCGAATCCCGCGTATCCGGTGCGTTCGCTCATCGCTGGGTGGCGGTGGTCCGCGGTGATGAGCGAATCCCGCGAATCCGGTGCGTTCGCTCATCGCTGGATGGTTGGCGCAGCGCGGGTGACGAACAGGTGTTCCCGAGTTAACATGCACGGATGGCCGACATCGTCTCGCCAACCGCGACCACAGCTGCGACGCCGACAGCGCCGATCACGCCGGAGGAGCTGCTGCTCGAAGCCGCTCCGGCCAGCAACTACGCGGCCAAGGACGACGCCGTCTTCCGGGTCGTGTCCGACTTCTCTCCGGCTGGCGACCAGCCCGCGGCGATCGCGGCGCTGAGCAAGGGCATCGACGACGGCGAGCGATTCCAGACGCTGCTCGGGATCACCGGGTCCGGAAAGTCGGCCACGATCGCGTGGACGATCGAGCAGACCCAACGTCCGACGCTGCTCCTCGCTCCGAACAAGTCGCTCGCCGCGCAGCTCGCCCAGGAGATGCGGGAGTTCTTTCCCGACAACCGAGTCGAGTACTTCGTCAGCTACTACGACTACTACCAGCCCGAGGCGTACATCCCGTCGAGCGACACCTACATCGAGAAGGACAGCTCGATCAACGACGAGATCGACCGTCTGCGTCACTCGGCGACCGCGGCGCTCCTGACTCGTCGTGACGTGATCGTCGTCGCCTCCGTCTCGTGCATCTACGGCATGGGCAACCCCGAGGAGTACCGAGGCAACCTGCTCGACCTCAGCGTCGGGGTCGACTACGACATGCGCAACATCCTGCGCCGTCTCGTCGACATGCAGTACGACCGCAACGACATGACGCTCGGCCGAGGCAACTTCCGGGTTCGTGGCGACACGATCGAAGTGCATCCGGCCTACGAGGAGTCGGTGCTGCGCATCGAGATGTTCGGTGACACCGTCGATCGGATCACCACGATCGATCCGCTGACCGGTGAGCAGTTGAGCGAGATGCAGCGGGCCCACGTCTTCCCCGCGACCCACTACGTCACCGGACCCGAGCGCATGTCGAAGGCGATGGCGCTGATCGAGGACGAACTGCAGCAGCGGCTGAAGTGGTTCGAGGAGAACGACAAGCTGCTCGAAGCGCAGCGCTTGCGGATGCGGACCCAGTACGACCTCGAGATGATGAGCGAGGTCGGGTACTGCAACGGCATCGAGAACTACTCGATGCACATCGACGGCCGCGTCCACGGCGAGCCGCCGTTCACGTTGCTCGACTACTTCCCCGACGACTACCTGCTCGTGATCGACGAGAGCCACGTCGCCGTCCCGCAGTTGCACGGCCAGTACGCGGGCGACCGCAGCCGCAAGGACATGCTCGTCGACCACGGTTTCCGCCTGCCGTCGGCCCGTGACAACCGGCCGCTGACCTTCGAGGAGGTCCTCGAACGGGTCAACCAGTGTGTCTTCCTGTCGGCCACCCCGAGCGACTACGAGCTGCGGGTGTCGACCAACGTCGTCGAGCAGATCGTGCGCCCGACCGGCATCGTCGATCCCGGGATCGAGGTCAGGCCCACCCGGAACCAGATCGATGACCTGATGGCCGAAGTCAAGATCACGTCCGCGAAGGGCGAACGCATCCTGGTGACCACACTCACCAAAAAGATGGCTGAAGACCTGACCAACTACCTGCTCGAACACGGGATCCGGGTCCGGTACCTGCACTCCGACATCGACACCCTCGAAC
>JBAWHL010000292.1:0-19483 GCA_049593815.1 Ilumatobacteraceae bacterium
ACGTTGATCTACGGTGCGCTGCTCTTCGGCGCCGGTTTCGTGGCTGCCACGAAACTGTCGCCCGACGTGGTCGCCGCCGACGCTGCCGACGAAGAGGAGGCCCGCGAACTGCAGTCGTCCAATGTGCGACTCGGTGCCATCGCGATGACGGTGCTGCGGGGCCTGGTCGGCTTCACGTTCTTCCACCTCGCCTTCTGGCTCCGGTCGCAGGATTCGGGCACCCTGTGGTTCGGTGCGGTCGTCGGCGTCTCCGCGTTGGCATCGATGCTCGGCAATGCCATTGCATCACCGGTCCGCGACCGGATTCGTGAAGAGACGATGTTGGCGGTCGCCCTGCTCGTGTGTGCCGCGGCCGGTCTCGGTGTCGCGGTCCTCGGCGGACCCGTCGGTGCGGTGATTCTCGCTGCGGTCCTCAACCTCATGGCAGCACTCGGCAGGTTGAGCTTCGAGAGCATCGTCCAGCGTGATGCGCCGGGAGCGAACCGTGGCCGGGCATTCGCGATCTTCGAGACGCGATTTCAGCTCTCGTGGGCGATCGGCGCCTTTGCCGCCGTGGCGATCCAAGTGCCCGGCCAGATCGGGTTCGTCATCGTCGGCGCGGTCGCGGTCGGCGCGAGCATCCACCTGCTCGGCCAGCGGCGAGCGGCCAAGGGGCCGTCGTCGCGCGACGTCAGTCGCCGGTCACGCGGGCGAGCCAGAGGCCGGGCGCCTCGATCTCGTTCGGCGTCGGCACCGCCTGGGGATCGCTGAACAACGGCTGCAGCCCGTGCTCGCCGGCGCGGTCGACCACGCCTTGCACGAACGCTTTGCCCCGTGCGGTCTGCTCGGCGCCGAGGCGGATGCCGAGCAGGCGTTCGACGAAGATGTCGTCCGGGCTCGCGTCGGCGCGTCGGCGACGAACCGCCTCGGCGATCTGCAGCGCGTTGCCGCCGATGATGCGGACCGCGACCGCGTCGACGACCCAGTCGATGACCCCGATCGTCACGGCGACGGCCGCGTCGAGTTGTGGCTCGAGTGCCAGCTGCTCCGGGGAGCGGACCGCACCGAGCAGGACTTCGGGATCGCCGAACGCCTGCTGCATCGCTGCCATCGGGTCGGACTGATCGACGTCGAGCGACGTCAACTTGTCGGTGACCGCCGACGAGTCGGGACGGAAGGCGCCGACGTGCCGCTGCACGAGCGAACGCAGGTGATCAGCGATGTGGTCCAACGACAGCAGGGTCAGCCCTGCCAGTTCGTGGGCGAGCACCCAGAGGCGCATCTCGTCGAGTTCGATCTCCCAGTCGGCAGCGAACGTGTCGATGCTCGCCGGGACGAGGACCAGTGCGGGGGTCGCTCGCGGGATGGGCAGGTCGTAGACGCCGAACGCTCGTCGAGCGAGATTGCCGACCATCGAACCCACGCTCATGCCCAGCATCGCGGGGGCCATCATCTTGCCGAGACCGGCCATCATCTGCGCCATCGGGTCCGAGGCCACCTCGGCAGGAAGGTCCTCGGACGGGCCGAGCGAACTCGCCATGTCGTTGAACAGCGGGCGATACGCGTCGAGGGTCTGTTGCGCCCATTGTTCGGGTGTCGCGACCGAGGGCTCGGTCGTGGGGACTTCGAGCTGCATGACGTCACTGACGTGCAGCCGGGCGATGCCGGCGAGTTCGCTGTACTTGATCCGCACGGTCGGATCGACGTTGCCGGACACCGTGGCCCCACCGCCTCCACCGAGCAGCCCTTCGCCACCGTTGGCGGCGAGCAGCGCGAACTGTTTCGCCGCGTCCCAGTTCAGCGGGCCCTGGCCGGACAGTGCCCGTGACAGGTCACCGAACAGCGGTAGTCCAGCGAACGGGTCGATCGATTCACCCGGGTCGTCCTCTTCGGCCATACCCACGATGCTACGGGGCGTGAGCCCCAGCGTCGCCTCAGCGCGACGTGCCGGTGACGTGCTGGCATCAGCCGGGCGCCACCGAGTCGCGCCCTGAGACGACAGGTGTCGGCGGACCGTTGGTTATCGTGCGGTCGATGGAACCCGTTGACCGCCCGCCGTGCGGCGCGGTGATGTTGACCGGAGCCGACGGGACGCTCGGACGACGCGTCGCCGACCTGCTCCGACAGTCGGGCCGGCGCGTGGTGGTCGCCGGCGGACCCGACAGCGACGCGGGCGTCGAGGCAGGTGGAGACCTCGCAGAGAACCCGACCGCCGGCGACCCCGTGGCCGTGGTCGTCGACCTGGGAAGCAGCGACTACGACCGCCGAGCGGCTCGCCGCGAGAGTGCGACCGAGTCGGCCGCCGCAACGCTCGCCGCAGCGGACCGTGCGGATGCATCCCACGTGGTGTTCGTCTCGTCGGCGTTGGTCTACGGCGCGATGACGAACAACCCGGTGCCACTCACCGAGGACGCGACGCTGCGACCCGATGTCGAGTTCGTGTTCGCTCGGCAGTTGGCATCGGCCGAAGAACTCGTCGAGCAGTGGCGTCTGTCCGGTGCCGGACGTTCGACGAGCGTGTTGCGGCCCGCCGTTGCGCTGTCTGCGGGTGGAAGCTCCCGGCTCGCGTCGGCACTCGTCTCCGGTTTCGGTCGCCGCCTGGCCGAGGACGACCCGCCGTCGCAGTTCCTGCACCTCGACGACCTGGCGGCCGCGATCGAACTGGCTGTGGTCGACCGACTGGACGGCGTGTACAACGTCGCCCCCGATGGCTGGGTTCCCGGTGATCGGGTACGTGCGCTGTCGGGCGAACGTCCGCGGCTGCCGCTGCCGGAGCGGCTCGGCGAGTTCGTCGCGGGACTGCGCTGGCGGCTGCAGCGGGGGCCGATCCCGCCGGGGCTGCTCTCGTACACGCTCGAGCCGTGGGTCGTGTCGAACGGCCGACTCCGAGAGGCCGGATGGACGCCGACGGTGACCAACGAGCAGACCTACGTCGAGGGAACCGAGGCGCCGTGGTGGACGGTGGTGTCACCGAAGCGACGCCAGGAGCTCGCGCTCGGGGGCGGACTTGCCGCGGTGGGCGTCCTGGTGGCGATCGCCGTGTGGCTGGGGCGTCGACGACTCACTCGTCGACGAGGCTGAGCAACACGCCGCCGTTCACCCTGGCGATCAGGTCGCCGGCCGCGTCGAACACCACGGTGCCGTCCGGGGCGCCGAGCTCGGCGACGTGCCCCCACCGGACGCGGTAGGTGACGTCGTCCGTCCGGACGTACACGGTCTCGTCGGCATCCGGCTCGTCGGTCGCGACGTCGACACCGTCCAACTCCAGCTGTGGGCCGGTCGAGACGGCGTGTGGCACAGCGGTGAACGTCGTCAACAGCGTCGGCGCCGACCGCACGCCGGTCGGTCGGACCGCAGTGGCGGGTGTGGGCGTCCGCAGGGTCGGTGTCGAGATCGTGGCGAGCTGCGTCATCGGCGTGGTGGTGGCGCTGATGGCAACCGTGCCACCCGTCGGCCGCGGACTCATCGCGACGACGGCCACGGCGACGGCGGCCACGGCGAACAGTCCTCCGATGAACCCGACGAGGTGGTTGCTCGAGCCGGTGTCGACGTCGAGCTTCGTGGGTCCGAGTTCGGAGGGGTGCCGCCACGTCCGTTCGTGCGGTGGCAGAGGTCCGGGTTCCACGAGTACGAGATCGTACAACTCGTTCGGAGGCCGCGGGCCGCGGGGCCGACGCGGCATCGCTACGATGCCTCCCGTGCAGCAACCCGCGAATGGTGACGACTGGTTTGGTCTCACCGAGACGGAGCTGCCGATTTCCGCCGCCTACGAGTGGGCCGTTCGTCCGCAATGTGGTGCCGTGGTGCTGTTCAGCGGCACGATTCGAGATCACGCCGAGGGGCGCGAGGGCGTCGAGCATCTCACCTACGAGGCATACGAGGAACAGGTCGTCTCCCGCTTCGGCGACATCGGCGCCGAGCTGCGCCGCCGGTGGCCCGACGTCGGTCGTGTCGTCCTCATCCACCGGGTCGGTCGAGTCGAGGTCGGGGAGTCGTCGGTCGTCGCGGTCGTCTCCGCACCGCATCGCCCCGAGGCATTCGACGCCGCCCGGTTCGCGATCGACGCCGTGAAGGAGTCCGCTCCGATCTGGAAGCACGAAGTGTGGGCAGGCGGCGCCGACTGGGGAACCGGCGCACACGAGGTGCGCGACGCAAGCGACGTCGGGCGCACCGAGTGATCGTCGTCCTGGCGATCGTCGTCGTCCTCGCCTCGGCGGTGGCGTTGCTCGTCATCTTCCTCAACCGCACGCGACGGTCCACCGACGACATCGCGTCCTTCCGACGGCAGATCGACGCCCTCTCACCGGAGGCTCGTCGTCCGACGATCGATCGGATGAAACCGTCTGGAGACCCTCCGCTCAGCGATGATGGTGACGATGACACGTGACGCAACAACGGGCCTTGTGGCACGCGACCTCGAAATGACGTCTCGTGGCACGTGACCTCGCAATCGACCTGGGAACGGCCAACACGCTCGTCTACATGAAGGGCAAGGGCATCGTCTTGAACGAGCCCTCCGTGATCGCGCTCAATCGGCAGACCGGCGAAGTCCTCGCGACGGGTCGCGAGGCATGGCAGATGATCGGACGCACCCCCGGGTACATCGTGGCCGTGCGGCCCCTGCGCGGTGGTGCGATCACCGACTTCGAGATCACCGAACGAATGATCCGCCTGTTGCTGCAGCGCGTCGGCGTCAGCCGGTTCACGCGCCCCAAGGTCGTCATCTGCGTGCCGTCGGCGATCACCGAGGTCGAGCGCCGCGCCGTCACCGACGCGGCACGCCGAGCCGGCGCTGCGGACGCCAACCTGATCGAGCAGCCGATGGCTGCGGCGATCGGGGCCGACCTGCCGATCGACGAACCGGTCGGAAACATGGTGATCGACATCGGCGGCGGGACCAGCGAGACCGCGGTCATCAGCCTCGGTGGCATCGTCGCGCTCGAAGCCGTTCGGGTCGGGTCGTTCGACATCGACGCCGCCATCCAGAACTACGTGCGACGCGAGCATGGCATCGCCATCGGCGAACGGACAGCGGAGGAGATCAAGGTCGCCATCGGTTCGGCCGACCCGACGCCTGACGAGAATCAGGCCGAGGTGCGTGGACGCGACCTGATGACCGGTCTCCCGAAGACCGTGCTGCTGACGCCCGAAGAGGTGCGCTACGCGATCGAGGACGTCGTGTCGTCGATCGTCGCGTCGGTCATCCGGTGTCTGTCGAAGGCACCGCCAGAACTGTCGCAGGACTTCCTCGTGCGTGGCATGTTCCTGGTCGGTGGCGGCGGGCTCCTCCGCGGGCTCGCCGAACGCATCGAACGCGAGACCGAGGTCCCCGTGAAGATGTCGAACGTGCCGCTCGAAGCGGTCGTGCTCGGCGCTGGTCACGTGATCGAGCACTACGACGCGCTCAAGGGCATGTTCATGGGCGCCCGTCGCTGACTGGGCCCCGACACGATGGCCACCTGGACCGCTGACGCGCTCGCCGAGTTCGACCGCGGGCTGGCGGCCATCCGGGAGGAGTTCTCCGTTCCCGGGTCGTTTCCCGGTGAGGTGTTGGCGGAGGCCGCCGACGCCGCGGCGAGGCCGTTCGGGCCCGGCGCATCGGAGCACGTCGATCGCACCGACATCGACTTCCTGACGTTGGACCCGGCGTCGAGCACCGATCTCGACCAGGCGTTCGCCATCGAAGCCGCCGGCGACGACGTGATCCTGCGATATGCGATCGCCGATGTCGGGTGGTTCGTGCGTCCCGGTGGAGCGATCGACGCCGAGGCGCGCTCGCGCGGCGTCACCGTGTATCTGCCAGACGGGCGCGCGGGTCTGCATCCGCCGGTCCTCGCGGAGGGCGCGGCGAGCCTGCTTCCCGACGGCGACCGGCCAGCGGTCGTCTTCGTCGTCCGGGTCGCGTCCGATGGTGCCGTGACGCTCGACGGTGTGGAGCGTGCCGTCGTTCGCAACCGGGCGAAGCTCGCCTACAGCACGGTCACCCCGGACGACCTTCCCGCGGGTTTCCCCGAACTGGCGCGTCGAATCGAGGCAGCCGAACGCGCCCGCGGCGCCGACCGCATCGACTTCCCGGAGCAGGAGGTCGGCCACGGCCGTGACGGGGTGGGGTACACACTGCGATTCCGGCCGCGCCGGACGGTCGAGCGACAGGGTGCCGCGTTGTCGCTGGCGACGAACATGGCGGTGGCCGACGCACTGTTCGCCGCTCGCACGGGGCTCTTCCGAACGATGCCGGCAGTCGACGAACGTGGCGAGCGACGTCTCCGACACACCGCCGCGGCCTTCGGCATCGACTGGCCCCGCGGACTGTCGCTGGAGCAGTTCGAACCGAGCTTGGACCGCGATGATCCTCGGACCGCCGCCTTTCAGCTCGCGATTCGGCGCTCCGGTGGACGCGCGACGTACGAGCCATTCCAGGAAGGTGTCGTGCCGTGGCACTCGGCGGTGGCGGCCACGTACTGCCATGCGACGGCACCGTTGCGTCGCCTCGCCGACCGCTACGTGATCGAGGCGTCGTTGGCCGTGGCGTCGGGCTCGGCGATCCCCGATGACATCGCCGAGTCGTTCGACGAGCTGCCGTCGATCATGGATCGATCGAACGGTCGCGCCGCGCAGGTCGACCGGGCGGCGCTCGATCTCGCCGAGGCGATCGTGTTGAGTGGCCGGGAGCAGGACGTGTTCGATGCCGTCGTGACCGATGAGGACGCGCGCGGTGTTCGCATCCAGGTGAGCGACCCCGCGATCGTTGCTCGCGTCGCAGCCCATCGCGTCGACCCGGGCGATCCCGTGCTCGTGAAACTGATCAGCGCGGACCCCCAGAGCCGCTCGATCCGTTTCGAACGAGTCGGCTGAGCGCGAACGCCCAGAGCCGCTCGATCCGTTTCGAACGAGTCGGCGGCGCGCTGGGCCCCCAGAGCCGCTCGATCCGTTTCGAACGAGTCGGCGGCGCGCGAAACACACCCGTCGAGCGGGACCGAGGTGGTCTACGTTGTGGTCGTCCCGCCGATCGAGAGGAGGTTGCCCAAGATGACTGTCTCCGTGGCTCCCATCCCCGGTCGCGCGCCCGCCCCCCGCTGACCGTTACATCAGGGGTCAGACCCCGTTTGTAACGCTCGCCTCGCGGATGCCGGCGACCGGTTGTCGACCCAACCGTTTCTTTCGCATGCACGAGGTGCACCCCAATGTCCACGAACACCCCATCTTCCCGGCGAGATCGGCCGGAGTGGTTGATCGAAGAACCGTATGACGACGTCGACCACGGCGTCGTGAAGAGTGGAAAGGAGGCCCAGGTCAATCTCGTCGAGCGCTTCGGAGAGGACGGCCGCAGCTGTCTGATCGCGCGCAAGCGCTACTTGCCCCGCAAGGTCACGTCGAAGGGCCAACTCGAGGCGCTCGGTGTCCAGCGCTCCTCCGCGTTCGTCAACGACGTGCAGTATCGAGAAGGCCGCCAGTTCCGCAAGTCGCGCGATCGTCGGGCCGTCGAGCGGATGTCGACGTACGGCAAGCATCTCCTCCAGGACCGGTGGACCGGCATGGAACACGATGTGATGACCCGGTTGTGGGAGGCCGGCGTGCAGGTGCCGTATCCGGTCGGATACGCCGACGACGTGTTCGACCTCGAGTACATCGGCAGTTGGGAGATGGCGGCACCGCAACTGTCAGCGGCCAGGTTGTCGCCGGTGGAGGTGCGTGAGGCCTTCGACCAGTTGCTGGTCGGGCTGCGCGGCATCACTGCGGCGGGACTGGCTCACGGCGACCTGTCGACCTACAACCTGCTGTGGTGGGAGGGGCGCCTGTGGTTCATCGACTTCCCGCAGGCAATCGACATCGCCGCCAATCTCCAGGGTGTCGACTTCCTCCATCGCGACGTGCTCAACGTCTGCACCTGGTTCCGGCGCCACGGCCTCGACGTCGACCCCGAAGCAACCTTCGCCGACCTCCTCAGCTTCCTCTGACCGTCCCGCTGGCTCACCCCGCTGCCACCCCGCCGCCACCCCGAAATTCTGAGCCACGATTGCGCCCAGCGCAACGGTGGCTCAGAATTTCGGATGGTTTGCGGGTGTGGGGCGGGGCGGGCGGGCCAGGAGGGTCAGGCGGGTCAGGAGGTGGTGCGGGTGGCGAGGAGGACGGTGTCGTGGATGGTGCTGTGCTGGCCGTCGGCATCGGTGACGGGGCGTGGACGGGCGTCGGCGGCGACGATGGTCCAGTCGTCGTCGAGGAGCGCGGCGACCTCCTCGGCGGTGTAGTAGAAGCCGGGCATGTGCGGATGCCGGGCGGAGGTCTCCATGTCGGACGGATGGTGGCCGACGATCTGGAGGGTCCCACCGGGTGCAACGGCGTCGATGCATCGTCGGAACAGCGCCGTGCGTTGTTCCTCCACGAAGTGCATGAACTGCGCGGTGACGAGGTCGAACGGCCCCGTGGGGAACGGCGATTCGAGGACGTCGGTGCGGGTCCACGTGATGCGGCCGGCGACCTCGGCGCCGACGTGCTGGGCCTGCGCCCGGCCGCGGTCGAGTGCGACCGAGGAGATGTCGAGCGCGGTGACCTCCCAGCCTCGTTTGGCGAGCCAGATGGCATCGGCACCCTCGCCGGCGCCCACATCGAGTGCCCGCCCGGGTTCGACACCGCTCAGGTCGGCGACGAGGTGTGGGTTGGGATTACCACTCCAGATCTGGCCGGCGGAGTTGTATCGGCGATCCCAGAATGCCTCGTCGAACACTCGGTGACCGGAGTCGGTTCCGATCGCGGCGATCGCGGCGGCGTTCTCCTCTTCGATCAGGTCCGCGTTGATGACGGCGCCGGACGTGTAGCCGGCCGCGACCACGGCAGGCACGGTGCCGGTGGGGTCGACACAGTTGCCGATCGCCCAGACCCCGGGGACACTCGTCCGACCCGTTGGAGCGGCTTCGTATGCCATGCCGACGTCGGGCCCGAGTGGGCCGGCCACCGGCGCGAGTCCGAAGGATTCGAGAACGGCGGAGTGGGCGACCATCCGTGGGCCGACGACGATCGCGTCGGCCGGGTGGACCTCGCCGGACGCCATGCGCAGTGCGACGATGCGGTCCTCCTCGATCATCACCTCCGCGACCGCTCCATCGACGGTGGCGATGCCGCGAGCCGAGAACGTCAACTCGTCCTGGAACGTGAGTGCCGGCCCGGTGTGGGTGAACACGGTGATGTCGGGTGACCACTGGCGGAACAGCAGTGCTTGATGCACCGACATGGGCCCGGACGAAAGCACCGCAAGTTTCT
The DNA here is from genome assembly GCA_049593815.1 of Ilumatobacteraceae bacterium. Classification (GTDB taxonomy): domain Bacteria; phylum Actinomycetota; class Acidimicrobiia; order Acidimicrobiales; family Ilumatobacteraceae; genus Sva-07. The sequence continues at coordinate 9,238 of JBAWHL010000292.1, forward strand.
GGTCGCGCACCTCCCAGCCGTGGCAGTACGGACAGTGGAGGACATCGTTGCCCCAACGCGCGGCGAGCCCCGTGACGGCGGGGAGTTCGTCGGTGAGACCGCTGGCGACGAGGATCCGGCGCGCCGTGATGGTCGAGCCGTCGTCGAGCGTCACCGCGAGCGTGTCGGCGTCGATTCGCGTGGCGTCGATCGCGTTGGCGGTGATGATCTCGACGCCGTACTCGGCGATGTCGGCGCGTCCAGCATCGAGATAGTCCGCCGGCGGTCGACCATCGAACCCGAGGACCCCGTGCATGTGTGGGGACACCGAATTGCGTGGTCGGCCCGCATCCAGGATCACGACCGAGCGGCGCGACCGGCCCAGTGCGAGCGCCGCGCTGAGACCTGCTGGGCCTCCACCGACGATGACGACGTCGCGTCGATCGGACGGACCGTCGTCAGGAGTGAGCACGTTGGAGGTTGACGGTGTCGTCGCCCGGTCTGCGCCGGAGCGATCGCTGCTGAGGGAAGTCATGGACACGACGCTAGGCGGGGTTGCTCAAGCCGCAACAGGAGTTGCGGAATTCGCAAGATGGCGTCAGGATGATGGCGTGCATCCGAGTGACGACACCCCCACCCAGCCCCGCACCCAGTGCTCCAGCCAGGCATCTCCCGGCCGGGCCGTCACGGACGCATCCGCTCCCGTCGACGTCGAGGCGATCGTCCGCTCGCGACTGCGCAGCCTTCGGCTGGCACTGGGATGGTCGCTCGACGATCTCGCGGCGCGGAGCAACCTGAGCGCGTCGACGCTCAGCAGAATCGAGAACGGCAAACGCACGATCAGCCTCGACGTGCTCCAACCGCTGAGCCGGGCGCTGCAGACCGACCTTCCCTCACTGCTCGACGTCGAGGACGAGCACGGCGACGTGGTGATCCGACCCGTCCCGTCGACGGGAGGTGGACGCACCGTCTGGCCGCTCACCCGGATCGACGCGAACAGCGACGTCATCGCCGCGAAGTGGCGGCTCGAACCCGACGACTCCGAGATCGACCCGCAGGTCCACCCCGGCCACGACTGGTTCTTCGTCCTCTCCGGCGCGATCCGCCTCACCCTCGGAGAACGGACGATCATCGTCAACGAGGGCGAGGCGGCCCAGTTCTCCACGATGACGCCACACCACATGGCAGCGCACGAACACCCGGCGGAGATCGTGACGGTCTTCGATCGCACCGGTCATCGAGCGCACCACGTCCAGGACGGGGCGATCGAGGAACGTTCCTGATCAGGCGGCGATGAAGCGGGAGACCGTCCCGGCGTTGGAGATCGCGTACAGCTCGTAGTCGGGGCCCTCGGCGATCGCGGCGAGCCCGGTCAGCTGGGCGATCTCGACCACCCGTGTCGGGTCGGCGGGATCCAACGCCCAGATCTGGCCCGTGCAGTAGTCGCCGAACACGTACCACCCGTCGAGCGTCGACACGCCCGAGTCACGGGCGACCACGCCGCCGCTCACCGAGCAGCGCCCGTCGCCGTGGTCGTAGGTGTACACCGGCCCGACGGCACCATCGGGTGACTGGTCCTCGTTGAAGGCCTCGTTGCCCTCGAATGCGCTCCATCCGAAGTTGAGTCCCTTGCCGGCATCGACGCGGCCGGTGGCCGCGGCACGGTTGATCTCCTCGATGTCGCCCTGCCCGACGTCGGCGATCCACAGGTCACCGGTGACGCGGTCGAACGAGAACCGCCACGGGTTGCGCAGCCCGGAGGACCAGATCGTGGGATCCACGCCGTCCACGCCGACGTAGGGGTTGTCGGGCGGGACCGTGAACGGCTCGTCGCCGGCGGCCTGCGGGTCGATGCGCAGGATCTTGCCCAGCCGGGTGCCGAGATCGAGCCCGTTGCGATCGGGGTCGCCACCAGAACCGCCGTCGCCGAGGCCGATGAAGAGCAGACCGTCGGGTCCGAACGCGAGCTCCCCGCCGTTGTGGTTGGAATACGGCTGGCCGACGGTGAGGACCGTGCGGATCGAGTCACGATCGAACACCGACGTCGTCGGATCGATGCTGAACTCGGCGACGACCGTGTTGCCGTCCTGATCGATGTAGTCGACGTACGCGAGGTCCTCGGTGGGATGGAAGGCGAGTCCGAGCAGACCCTGTTCGCCGCTCGCCGTGGTCAGGTCGGTGATGTCGAGCGCGACGTCCATCGAGAGATCGGTGACGGCCACGACGCGGCCTGGTTGCTCGACCACGAAGACTTGCGGATGACCCAACCGTGCGGTCACGTCGACGGGCTGATCGAACGCTCCGATGCCGAACAGTTCCACGCTCGGTTCGACCAACGGGGCATCGGGGGCTGGGGTCGTCGGAGACTCGACCGGCTGGGTTCCGTCGTCGAGCGTGTCGTCGCTGACCTGGGGCGACGTGGGGTCCGCCGCAATGTCTGGCTCGGTCGACGCGTCGGCGTCGGTCGACGGAACGCTCGACGCGGTGGGGTCGGCCGTGGCGGAGGAGCCGTCGCTGCTGCACGCGGTGCCGACGAGCGCGAGGGCGGCGGCAGCGGTGAACGCGAGGGTACGAGAGGTGAGCACCCGTCCATTTGAACACCTCGTGGCCCCACCGCGAAGTCGGGGCCGGGTTCGGCGGCTCAGCCGGTGATGCGTGCGAGGCCCTCTTGGACCACGCTCACCGCGAGCGAGCCGTCGCGGGTGTACAGCGCGCCGCTCGCGAGTCCACGTGCCGACGACGTCGACACCGCCTCTTGGTCGTAGAGCAACCAGTCGTCGGCGCGGAACGGACGGTGGAACCACATTGCGTGGTCGACGCTCGCCATCTGGATCCCCGCACTGTCCCAGGCGAGGCCGAAGGGCAACACCGTGGTGTCGAGCAGCGTCATGTCGCTCGCGTACGTCACGATGCACGCATGGAGCACCGGGTCGTCGGGGAGGGTGCCGTCGGCACGGAGCCACACCTGCTGCGTGGTCGACGGTTTGCCCTTACGCGACATCGGGTCGCCGTCGACGTGGCGAAGATCGATGGGACGCGGTCGGTCGTACCAGTCACCGATCTGCTCTGCGTACGGCGCCATCCGTGTTCGGAAATCCGGCAGGTCCTCGGGGTCGGTCACGCCGGCCGGCATGGTCAGCTGGTGGTCCGGTCCCGGCTCGTGCACGTGGAAGCTGGCCTGGAGGTTGAAGATCGCTCGACCGTGCTGGATCGCCACGACGCGACGGGTGGAGAAGCTGCGGCCGTCGCGGATGCGGTCGACCTCGTAGAGGATCGGCACGGTCGGGTCGCCTGGTCGCAGGAAATAGGCATGGAGCGAGTGCACCAGACGGGTCGGTTCGTCGATCGTGCGCGCGGCAGCGACGAGGGCCTGGCCCGCGACCTGGCCACCGAACACTCGTTGCCGGTTTTCGTCGGGGGAGCGGCCCCGGAAGATGTTGACCTCGATCGCCTCGAGGTCGAGCAGGTCGACCAGCGCGTCGAGCGCCTCCTGGCTGTTGGTCGGCTCGGCCGGGCGGGCGTCGTCGTCGGGGCGGGCGTCGTCGGGCGGCTGGCGTTCCATGGCAGTCGTCATGTTGGCACGTTCTACAGTCATCACATGCCCTTGCTCGATCTCGCTGCTGACGATGTGCTCAACACCACCCGAGCGGTGAGGAAACGGCTCGACTTCACCCGACCGGTGGAGGACGACGTGATCCGGGAGTGTGTGGCCACCGCCATGCAGGCGCCGTCGGGTTCGAACATCATGACGATGCAGTTCGTGATCGTGAAGGACGCCGAGAAGAAGCGGGCGATCGGTCAGATCTACTCGGAGTGCTTCGACGTGTACCGCACGCTGCCGTTCTATGCCGGCGCGGTCGCCAAGGAGACCCCGGCCGAACAGGCGCAGCAGGACCGTGTCGTCGATTCCGCGAATCATCTCGCGGAGCACATGGCCGAGGCCCCTGCGCTCGTGTTGGGCTGCACGATGGGTCGGGCCGACAACGTGCCCGCGCTCGCTGCGGCCGCCACGATGGGCAACATTCTCCCGGGGATGTGGAGCTTCATGCTGGCCGCCCGCGCCCGTGGGCTCGGGACCGCCTGGACCACGCTGGCGCTGATGCGTGAGCAGGAGGTCGCCGAGATCGTCGGGATCCCGTTTGCCGAGGTGCAGCAGACCTGCCTGAGCCCGTTGGCCTACACCGTCGGCACCGACTTCAAGCGTGCGGCACGCCCCGAACCCGACACGATCATCCACTGGGACACCTGGTGAACCCCGAGCGCCGCGAGTTGGCGCTTGCGACGAAGGGCTTCATGCCGGCGGACGAGGGCGATGCACTCTGGGACGCGGCGACGGCGGCCACCCGTGCGGTTCCCGGGTCGCCGATGCTCGAGGTCGGTTCGTACTGCGGACGTTCGACGATCTGGCTGGGTGATGCCGCCGAGTCCGGTGACGTCGTGCTGTTCGCCGTCGACCATCACCGTGGGTCGGAGGAGAACCAGTCGGGTTGGGAGCACCACGACACCGAGGTCGTCGATCCGCGCACCGGGAAGATGGACACGCTGCCGTTCTTCCGCACAGCGATCCACGATGCGAACCTCGAGGACTCGGTCATCGCGCTCGTCGGCCGGTCGCCGCTCGTCGCTGCGAACTGGACGACCCCGCTCAGTTTCCTGTTCATCGACGGTGGCCACGGTGACGAACCGGCACGAGCCGACTACGAGGGGTGGACACCGCACGTGGCGATGGGCGGCACGCTCGCCATTCACGACGTGTTCCCCGATCCCGCTGACGGTGGTCGTCCGCCGTACGAACAGATCTTCAAGCCGTCGCTGGAGTCCGGACGGTTCGAGCTGGTCTCCGCGACCGGTTCGCTTCGGGTGCTACGTCGCGTCGACTGAGGCCCGGGCGGGGCCGAGTCCGAACTGACGGGCGACGACGAAGCGTTGTCGGTCGACGTACAGCAAGAGGCAGCCGCCGAAGGCCATCACCGATGACGTCACGATGCCGAGTCCGGTCGTGGACCCCGCGGCGATCATCGCCCCACCGAGCAGCGGTCCGAACACGCGGCCCAGCGCCATCATCGCCTGGGCGTCGCCGGCGCGTTCCTCCGGGAAGTTCGAACGTTCCGCCAGCAGCGCGAACGTCGATGGCACGGCCATGAAGAAGAAGAACCCCCACAGCGTCAGCGCGAGCCCGAACACGACCTGGCCACGAGCGACCGAGAGCCCGAGCGCGCAGCATGCGGTCATCATGAACCAGAGGCCGGCAGGACCACGACGGCCCGTCCACTTGGCCGACGGGATCGCGGCGAGCGCATTGGCGCTGAAGAGCAGCGACACAGCGAACGGCGAGAATCCCACGAGGTCGGTGCCGATCGCCGCCGCGTAGACGAACACCGCCGAACCGCCCAGCGTCAGTGTGCACAGGGCGACGAGGATCACCCGTGCGGCGCGGGTGGGGGCATGTCTCGTCTGGTGCGGACGAATCGGGGCGACCTTCGGCACCTGTCGCGTGAAGATCAAGGGGACGGCGGCGACGACGGCGAGCGCAGCGAACAGCCAGCGGATCCCCGTCGCTTCGAGCATCAACGCCACCAGCGGGGCCGACACCGTGCCGACCAGGGGGCCGACGACCGCAACGTCGCCGGTCTTCGAGGCATTGCCGAACGCGGCCTGCCACGCGATCCAGGCAGCGAGCCCGAGCGACAATCCGCTGACGAACCGCAGCGCGCAGAGCGTCTCGAAGTTCGGGCTGAGGGCGGACAGCGCGTTCGCTGCCACGCCCAGAAGGGTGCCGATCACGAACACCCGCCGCACGGGATGCAGGAAGCGGCCACCCACCCAGGAGGCGACGACGAAGCCGGCGAGCTGTGTGGTCGAGGTCAGTCCTGCCGTGCCGACGGAGATGTCGAACTCGTCGGCGATCGATGGCAGCAGGAAGGGGGTCGCGGTGAACACCGCCGTGCTGGTGGCGATGGCGAGCAGCAGCGCAACGGGGACCGATGGACGCGCCGCGGCCAACAGGCGCAGCGGTGCCTGGAACGCCACGGCAGGGCCCGATCAGCCGGCGAGTTCGCGCTGCAGGTCGTCGCGTGCAGCCGCGATGACGTTGCGCACGGTGTCGAGCAACTGCGGGACGTCCTTGTTCGTCATGCCCTCGGTGCTGATCGGTTCGAGGACACGGACCTCGGCCTTGGCGTACCCGAGTCGCCAGTCGTGTGTGCGCAGGGCGTCGCGGGCGCCGTAGACGGCGAGCGGCAGGATCGGGACCTGGGCATCGATCGCGAGGCGGAACGCGCCGGTCTTGAAGTCACCCATCTCGCCGGAGTCCGAGCGTGTCCGCGTGCCCTCGGGGAAGATCATGACCGAGACGTTGGAGTCGAGCCGTTCCCGAGCCGCCTTCATCGCCTTCACGATCGACTTGGCATCGCCGCGTTCGAGCGGGATGTCGCGCGAGAGGCGCATCATCCAACCGACGAGCGGAATCTTCAGGATCGAGGTCTTGGAGAGCCACTTCATCTCCGTCGGGAGGTGCGAGATCAACAAGATGTCGACGAAGCTCTCGTGGTTCGAGACCACCACGTACGGACGGCGCATGTCGTCGGGCAGCGTGCCCGAGGTCTCGAACTTCCAGAGCGGGGTCAGCTTCTGGTGGACGACGGTCAGCTTGCGGAACAGGTAGCCGGCTGCGTAGGCGCCCTTGTCGAACGGCATGGTGACCAAGCGCACGATCGCCACGAGCGGTGTCCAGACGATGACGATGACGCCGAGGGCGAACCAGCTCCAGATCGAGAGGATGGTTCGGACAGCTGACGATCGCATGGGGTGGAAGGTAACAGTCCGGCCCCGTCGTCGCGCGGCCCGCCCGGACGAGGGGTCGCCGGTGGTGTCAGACGCTGACGAAGACGTCGCTGGCCGGGGTGGCGCGAGTGATCGCGTCGACGGCGAGGACCACGGCAGCAGCGGTGTAGCTGGTGTGCTCGTCGAAGGGGAACAACACCCGGTCCGGGTAGACGATCCCGGTCCAGTAGGACCCGTCGTCTCGGCGATGTGTCCGGGTCCAGCGCAGGAGATCGGTCGCGGTCGACGCGTCGCCGATGGCGGCGTACGCGAGCGCGCACTCGGCGGTCTCCGATGCCGTGATCCACGGCTCGTCGCTCACACAGCGGACCCCGAGGCCCTCCATGGCGAAGACGTCCCACCCGTCGGCCATGCGCACCTTGGCGGCTTCTCCCGTGAGCACGCCGGTGAGGACCGGGTAGTACCAGTCCATCGCCCAGCGGGTCTTGGGTTCGAACGCCTGAGGCCGATCGCGCACGGCATCGGCCATCACGTCGGCTGCCGCGGTCCAGTCGGGGCGGTGCTCGCCGACGCGCTCACCCAACGCAGCGCCGCAGCGCAACGCGTGTTGGATGCTCGAGGTGCCGGTGAGGAGTGCGTAGTCCCACGGTTGCGCATCGGGCTCGATGGCCCAGAGGGGCACACCGTCGTCACGGCGGAGCCCGAGGACGAACTCGAGCGCGCGCTCGACGGTCGGCCAGAGGTTCTCGGCGAACCCGCGGTCCCAGGTGTTGCGCAGATGGTGGGCGACGCCCGTGGCGACGTATGCGCAGACGTTGGTGTCGAGCTTGGCGTCCTCGACGGATCCGTCACTGCCGTAGTAGGCGTGCCAGGAGCCATCTGGCCGTTGGACGTCGGCCAACCATTCGTAGGCGCGTTCGGCCTCGTTGTGGAACCCGGCGACATCGAGGGCCATGGCGGTCTCGACGTGATTCCACGGGTCGCAGTGTCCACCGTCGAACCACGGGATCATCCCGTTGTCGAGCTGCAGCGCTGCCAGGTGTTCTCCGGTCGTGTGGAGCTCGTCAGCGCTGAGAACGCCGGGCAGATCGGGCAGCTTGCTCATCGGTGTGCAGCGGCATCGATCGGTTGCTTGACGCCGTAGAACACGATGCTCTTGCCGAGCACCGGCGACAGCACCCGGTCGGCGACCTTCGTCGAGGTCGGCTGCTCCATGATGTCCCATTCGAGGAACTCGCGGTACTTCTTGACCGCGGGATGGTCCTCGTTGCGCGGGCCGACGGCGCACTTCAGCCACCAGTACGGCGAGTGCAGTGCGTGGGCACGATGATGTCCCTGGAGGTCGAGGCCCGCAGTGCGCAGCTTCGCGGACAGTTCCGTCGAGCTGTAGATGCGGACGTGGCCGCCCTCGCTCTTGGGGGCGTGGTACTCGTCGGAGAGCATCCAGTTGATCTTCTCGGGGAACCAGGCCGGCACGGTGGCGGCGAAGTGGCCCCCGGGCTTGAGCACGCGCACCATTTCGCTGATCGCGGAGACATCGTCCTGGATGTGTTCGAGCACCTCGGACGTGATGACCACGTCGAAGGAGTCGTCGGCGAACGGCAGGCGGGTGGCATCGCCGCGCAAGACGCCCTTGAAGCGTTCGATGTCGATCTCGCCGGCCTCGACCATCGCACCGAGCGTGGCGCGGGTCTGCACGACCTCGTCGGCGGCGTAGTCGAGCGCGACGACGTCAGCGCCGCGTCGGGCGCACTCGAAGATGTGGCGGCCGAAGCCGGCACCGACGTCGAGGACGCGGTCGCCGGGAGCGAGGCCGAGTTGATCGAACCTGATCGTCAACATGTCAGGCTCGGCCGTTGGCGCGCAGCTTGGCGACGTTGGCGGGCATGGCGAGCACCTCGCGGTACTGATCGACGGTCATCTCGGCGCATCGCTTCCACGTCCAACGCTCGAGCACGCGCTGACGTCCAGCGGCGCCGATGCGGGCGCGGAGTTCCGGGTTGTCGAGACCGCGTGCGATGGCGGCGGCGAGCGCGTCGGCGTCTCCCGCCGGGCACTGCAACACCGTCTCGCCGTCGGCGCCGGTGACCTCGGGGAGGGCACCGCCGTCGGTGGCGACCAGCGGCGTGCCGGAGCACATCGCCTCGATCGCCGGGAGGCTGAAGCCCTCGTAGAGGCTCGGCACGACCGCCATCTCGGCTTCGGCGTAGAGCTCGACGATGCGCTCGTCGGTGACGCCGGAGACGAACTCGATGTGCGGGGCGAGACCGTACGAGTCGATGAGATCCATCGAGTGGCCCGGGCGCGGCTTGCCGATGATCGTCAGCGTGACATCGCGTTCGGTGCGCAGCTTGGCCATCGCTTCGAGCAGGTACGACAGGCCCTTCAGCGCGACGTCGGCCGACGCGGTGGTGATCAGGCGGCCGGGGCGACGCTCGACGTCGTCGAGCGGCTTGAAGAGTTCGGGATCGACGCCGACGGGAACGAGTCGCATCCGGTCGACCTCGACGCCCATGTCGGTGTGGATGTCGTCGATCGAGTTCTGGCTCACGACGACGATGCGCGGCATCTTCGACGCGACCTTGCCCTGCATCTTGACGAAGGAGTACCAGCGGCCGACCGACCAGCGCTTCGACCAGGACTTGGCGTGGCTCATCTCGAGCTGGCGGTCCTTGGTGATCGGGTGGTGCAGGGTGACGATCGTCGGGATCTTCTCCTCGATCTTCAAGATGCCGTAGCCGAGGCACTGGTTGTCGTGGACCAGGTCGAACTCGCCGGCGCGCGGCTTCAGTTCACGTGCGGCGCGGGCGCTGAAGGCGAGCGGCTCGGGGAAGACGCCGGTCATGAACTGGGCCATCTCGAGCAGGTCTTCGCGGGTCTTCAGCTCCCAGAAGCCCGGGAAGCGGCCGGGGAAGTACTCGTTGAAGGTGTCGAGGCTCGGGAGCTTCGTGAGGGTGATCCGGTCGTCGAGGATCGGGTACGGCTGACCGCCGAAGACCTCGACGGTGTGACCGAGATCCGCGAGCGCTTTGGTGAGGTGCCTCGTGTAGACGCCCTGGCCACCGACGTGGGGCTTGCCACGGTAGGTGAGGTAGGCGATCTTGAGCGGGGCGTCAGGATCGAGTCCGGCCGTCGACATTCGAGCGAGGCTATCGGCGCCGTGTTACCGCCGGGTAACGCAGGATGATGGTCACACCGTCGGCGAGCCCGGGACCGTTTGTGTCGAGGTTCGTGCGGAGCGTCCCGCAGTTTTCGCGACGCAAACGGTGGGACGGGTGCGGGCGGGTGGGCTCAGCCTCGGGCGAGGGAGCGGCTCACGAGGTCGAGGATCGCCGGGCCGCTGAGGCCGGAACGGCGAGCGGCTGCCACCGCGTCGTCGATGGCGCGCTGGGGGACCGGCTCGACCGCGCCGATGCGGTCGACGACCACGGTCCCGCTACGGCCGCGGGAACGCACGAAGCCGTCGATGTCGAGTTCTCGGTAC
>JBAWHL010000293.1:0-17235 GCA_049593815.1 Ilumatobacteraceae bacterium
CCTGTGAAGAGTTCGCTGGAGACCCTCGAGGGCAACAAAGTCAAGCTGTATGTCGAAGTCGACGAAGCAGAGTTCGAGCACGACATCGATCGTGCCTTCAAGCTGATCGCGAAGGAGGTCAACCTGCCCGGCTTCCGTGCCGGCAAGGCCCCACGCAAAGTGCTCGAAGCTCGAGTCGGCGTCGGCGCCGCCCGCGATCAGGCGATTCGTGACGCCGTGCCGCAGTATCTCGGCAAGGCCGTGCGCGAGCACGAGGTCGACCTGATCGCCACGCCGGAGGTCGAAGTCACCGACGGGAACGAGAGCGGACCGGTCGAGTTCGAGGCCATCTGCGAGATCCGCCCGACGATCACCGTCGAGGGATACGGCGACCTCACCGTCGAGCTGCCGTCCATCGACGTGACCGAGGCCGACCTCGAACAGGCACGCGAAGCCGAACTGAAGCGTGGCGGCGTGCTCGCCGACGCCGATCGGCCCGCTGCCGCCGGCGACTTCCTGACGCTCGACCTCTCGGCGACCCGCGACGGTGAAGAGGTCTCCGGGCTGAACACCGAGGATTGGTCCTACGAGCTCGGCCAGGGCTGGGTCACCGAGGACTTCGACGAGCAGGTCACCGGCGCCTCCGTCGGCGATGTGCTCGAGTTCACCTCCACGCCCAAGGGCACCGAGGAAGCGGCCGACTTCGTGGTCAAGGTGACCGCCATCCAGGAGATGACGATCCCCGAACTGACCGACGACTGGGTCTCCGACAACCTGGGTGAGTTCGACACCGTCGAGGCGTGGAACGCCAGCCTCACCGAGTCGCTGCAGGAGCAGAAGCTCAACCAGACGCGTCAGAGCCTGGTGCGCGCGGTGAACGAGTCGCTCAGCGGTCTCGTCGAGATCGAGCTTCCCGAAGCGATGGTCGACGCCGACCTGAACCAGCGGGTGCAGGGCACCGTCGAGCAGTTCCAGGCGCAGGGCATCGACCTCGGACAGTGGCTCGGTGCCACCGGTCAGGACCCCGAGAGCTTCATCGAGTCGATGCGCGGCGCATCGGTCGAGGCCGTCAAGGTCGACCTCGCACTTCGCGCGGTCGCCGAGTCCGAGTCGATCGAAGTCGAACCCCACGACTTCGACGCCGAGTACGCACGCATGGCGATGCAGTACGGCCAGAAGGCCAAGGACATCCGCAAGGCATACGAGCAGAACGACGCCGTCCCCGAACTCGCGGCACAGATCCGCAAGTCCAAGGCGTTCGACTGGCTGATCCACAACGTGGCCTTCGTCGACCCCGACGGCGCTCCGATCGACCGCGACACGCTGCTCGGCCACAGCCACGACGAGGATGGCGGGCACGACCACGACCATGACCACGGTGAGGTCGACGTCGAAGCGGCCGCAGCCGGCGTCATCGCCGCAACCGACGCCGCGGCGAAGGAGCCCGAGCCCGACGCGAGCGAATCCGACAGCGAAACCGACAGCGAAGAGGAGACCACGTCATGAATCTCGATGCGGTGAACTACCTGGTTCCGAACGTCGTCGAACAGACCAGTCGTGGCGAGCGCGCCTACGACCTCTACAGCCGGATGCTGAAGGACAACATCATCTTCCTGCAGACGCCGGTCGACGACCAGATCGCCAGCCTGTTGTGCGCACAGTTGATCCACCTCGAGTCGGAGAACCCCGACAAGGACATCAACATCTACATCAACAGCCCCGGTGGCGACATCACGGCGCTGTTCGCGATCTACGACACGATGCAGTTCATCAAGAACGACATCGCCACGATCTGCCTCGGCCAGGCCGCGTCTGCGGCGGCCGTGTTGCTCGCTGCGGGCACCAAGGGCAAGCGCCTCGCACTCCCGCACAGCCGGGTGTTGCTGCACCAGCCGAGCGGCCAGGTCGGCTACGGCCAGGTCACCGATCTCGAGTTGGCGGCCAAGGAGATCATGCGGATGCGTGAGCTCCTCGACGGCATTCTTTCCGAGCACACCGGTCAGCCGATCGAGCGAATCCATGCCGACACCGACCGAGATTTCGTGATGGAAGCAGACGAGGCGCTCGAATATGGCATCATCGACAGGGTGATCTCGTCTCGCGAGGTGACGGACCGCACCGGTCCGATTCGCTGATCGAGTGGGGTCCAGCCCGGTTCGTCGGGCGGGTCCACGATTCGTCGTGTCGGACGCGCAAGACTGTCGAGCTTCCACCCACACGACACAGAGCAGCTAGGACGCAGAGGGGTACCGAGAGTGGCGAAATTCGGGGACACCGGAGAACTGCTGAAGTGTTCGTTCTGCGGCAAGTCGCAGAAGCAGGTCAAGAAGCTCATTGCAGGGCCGGGCGTGTACATCTGCGACGAGTGCATCGACCTCTGCAACGAGATCATCGAAGAGGAGCTCACCGAGACCGCTGAGCTGACGTTCGACAACCTGCCCAATCCGCGGGAGGTCAGAGCGTTTCTCGACGACTACGTCGTCGGTCAGGACTCGGCCAAGAAGATCCTCTCGGTGGCCGTGTACAACCACTACCGGCGCATCCAGAACCAGAACCAGGCCACCACGGTCGGGCGCCGCGACGAGGTCGAACTCGCCAAGTCGAACATCTTGCTGCTCGGCCCGACTGGTTGCGGCAAGACGCACCTCGCACAGACGCTCGCTCGTCAGCTCAACGTGCCGTTCGCCGTCGCCGACGCGACGGCGCTCACCGAGGCCGGGTACGTGGGCGAAGACGTCGAGAACATCCTGCTCAAGCTGATCCAGGCGGCCGACTTCGACGTGAAACGCGCCGAGACCGGCATCGTCTACATCGACGAGATCGACAAGGTCGCCCGCAAGAGCGAGAACCCCTCGATCACCCGTGACGTGTCGGGTGAGGGCGTGCAACAGGCGCTGCTGAAGATCCTCGAGGGCACGCAGGCCTCGGTGCCGCCGCAGGGTGGCCGCAAGCATCCGCACCAGGAGTTCATCCAGATCGACACGACCAACGTGTTGTTCATCCTCGGCGGCGCGTTCGCCGGTCTCGAGCAGATCATCGAGCAGCGCATCGGTCACAAGGGTGTCGGGTTCCACGGCACGGTTCGTTCCGCTGTCGATCGTGACGCGGGCGAGCTGTTCACGCAGGTGCTGCCCGAGGACCTGGTCAAGTTCGGGATGATCCCCGAGTTCATCGGTCGTCTGCCGATGATCGGCGCCGTGGGCAGTCTCGACCGCGAAGCACTGGTCAAGATCCTCATCGAGCCGAAGAACAGCCTGGTCAAGCAGTACGAGAAGGTGTTCGGCTTCGAAGACGTCGAACTGGAGTTCACCGACGACGGACTGCAGGCGGTCGCCGATCAGGCGATCCTGCGGGGCACCGGTGCTCGTGGGCTGCGTGCCATTCTCGAAGAGGTGCTCCTCAACACGATGTACGACCTGCCGGGTCGCACCGATGTCGGCAAGGTCGTCATCGACGAGGAGACGGTGACCAAGAAGGTCAACCCAACCCTCGTTCCGCGTTCGTCGGGTCGCCAGCGCAAAGCTGCCTCGTAAGAGGTTGCACGGCGACGCCGTAGCCTGGGGTACTTGATGATGTACGCCGACGCGCTCCGATACCTCGACGAGCATGCGTCGTACGAGAAGACCGGCAGGATCAACTCGCCGTCACTCGACACGATCACTGCCCTGTGTGCCGCGATGGGAGACCCGCAGTATGCCTGCCCGGTCATCCATCTGACGGGCACCAACGGCAAGGGCTCCACCGCGCAGATGATCTCGCGCCTGCTGGTCGCGAGCGGACTCACGGTCGGCACGTACACCAGCCCGCACCTGGAGCGGATCAACGAGCGCATCAGCCGCAATCTCGAGCCGATCTCCGACGAGGACTTCGCCGAGCACGTCGCGGCGATCGCCGATCTCGAGGGGATCGTCGGGCTTCGCCCGAGCTACTTCGAGATCCTGACGGCCGCGGCGTTCCGCTGGTTCGCGGACGTCGCCGTCGACGTGATGGTCATCGAGGTCGGACTCCTCGGCAAGTGGGACGCCACGAACGTGGTCGACTCGACCGTCGCCGTCGTCACCAACATCGGGATGGACCACACCGAGTTCGCCGGCCCGACGCTGGAACACATCGCCCGGGAGAAGGCGGGCATCATCACGCCGAACTCCGCGGTGGTGATCGGTGAAACGCGGCCCGAACTGGTGGAGATCTTCGCCGAGGCCGGGGCGGCATCGTCGTTCCTGCTGGGGGAGGACTACGACCTGGAGGGGAACCGCCTCGCCGTCGGTGGCCGGTTGCTCGACATCCGTACGCCCACGACGATCTACTCCGACATCTACGTGCCGCTGCATGGTGTCCACCAGGGGATCAACGCAGCTGCGGCGCTGGTGGCTGTCGAGACGTTCTTCGCGGCGCCGCTGACCGAGGAGGTCGTCCTCGAAGGCTTTGCCGAGGTCACGATGCCGGGGCGCTTCGAGGTGCTGGGGCGTCAGCCGCTGACGATCCTCGACGGCGCGCACAACCCCGCCGGTGCAGACATGTGTGCCCAGGTCTTCTTCCAGGACTTCGATCCCGACGGGCGCCGAATCCTCGTCGTCGGCACGCTGCGCGACCCCGAGGAGATGCTCGCCGCGTTCCGCGCCGACGAGTTCGACATCGTGTTCGCCTGCACGGCGCCGTCGCCTCGCGGTGTGCCCGCCGCCGATGTGGCCGAGGCTGCACGTCGCCTCGGCTGCGATGACGTCTACACGTTCGACACCGTCGAGGCCGCGTGCCACCGAGCCATGGAGTACGCCGACGGCGACGACGCCGTCCTCGTCACCGGCAGCCTCTACACCGCCGGCGCCGCCCGAGCCACCCTCCAACGCTCCGCCAACTGACCCACTTCTCCGTGTCGGCCTCACCGCTTCCCGGCGGTGGGGACCTCCTGGTCAGCCCCCTCGGCCCCACCCCCCGTCTCGCACATCGATCCGAAAAATGTGCGGCTCGTGTCGCCAGGCGCACGGTTTGGCACACATTTCGGGAATGGGGAGGGGTGACGTCGGAATTGTGTGTGAAACGTGTCGCTCAGGGGCACAACCGACGCATTTTTCGGAGGTGCGGATCGGTGGGGCGGATAGCGTCGGGGGCCATGTCTGATCGCACTCTGGTTCTGCTCAAGCCTGACACCGTGGAGCGCAAGCTCGTCGGTGAGGTCGTCTCCCGGTTCGAGGCCAAGAACCTCGACATCGTCGCGATGGAGCTCCGTTCGCTCGACGCCGACACGTTGGCTCGTCATTACGAGGAGCACGTTGGCAAGGGCTTCTACGGCGAGCTCGTCGAGTTCATGAGCCGCGGCCCGGTCGTGGCCATGGTGATCGAGGGCCCCGAGGACACCTGGGAAGTCGTCCGTGGGATGATGGGTGCGACGAACCCGCGCACGGCCGCGCCGGGAACCATCCGTGGTGATCTGGGCATCCTCTTCACCGAAAACCTGGTCCACGGCAGCGACTCGCTCGCATCGGCAGAGCGCGAGATCGGGATTTTCTTCCCCAATCTGTAACATTCCAAGATTCCGGTTCCTGGCACGGTTGGAGTGCCGGTTCCACCGCATCTTGTCGACAGCTCGCGAAAGGCGGCCAGCACATGGCCCGAAACAACCCGCTCAGCCTGGGGCGTGACCTCGCCATCGATCTCGGTACGGCGAACACGTTGATCTACGTGCGCGGGCACGGCGTGGTGCTCGACGAGCCCTCGGTGGTCGCGATCAACGCCAACGACGGCCGTCCCGTCGCTGTCGGCATGGAAGCGAAGCGGATGATGGGTCGCACGCCCAATCACATCAAGGCGATCCGTCCGCTCAAGGACGGCGTCATCGCCGACTTCGAAGTGTGCGAGAAGATGCTGCGCTACTTCATCCAGAAGGTGCACGGTTCCAAGTGGAGCAAGCCGCGCATGGTCATCTGCGTGCCCTCGGGCATCACGGGCGTCGAGCAGCGCGCCGTGCAGGACGCCGCCGAGTACGCGGGCGCTCGCAAACCGGTGCACATCATCGAAGAGCCGATGGCCGCGGCGATCGGCGCCGACATGCCGGTCCACGAGCCGTCGGGCAACATGATCGTCGACATCGGTGGTGGCACGACCGAAGTGGCCGTGATCTCCCTCGGCGGCATCGTCACCGCCCAGTCGATCCGCGTCGCCGGTGACGAACTCGACGAGGCGGTGCTGCAGTACGTCAAGAAGGAGTTCTCCCTGGCGATCGGCGACCGCACCGCCGAGGAGATCAAGATCCAGATGGGTTCGGCGTGGCCACTCGAAGAAGAGTTGACCGCCGACATCCGTGGACGCGACCTCATCTCCGGACTGCCGCGCACCATCCAGGTGACGACCGAACAGATCCGTGAAGCCGTTGCCGAGCCGATCTCTGCCATCGTTGATGCCGTGAAGACGACGCTCGACAAGACGCCGCCCGAACTCGCGGCAGACATCATGGAAGACGGCATCACGATCACCGGCGGCGGCGCCCTGCTCGGTGGACTCGAACAACGCCTCGCGCACGAGACCGGCATGCCGATCCGGATCGCCGACGAACCGCTGTACAGCGTCGTCATCGGGTCCGGCCGAGCGCTCGAGAACATCGACGCAATGCGCGGCCTCATGTCGCTCGGCGGCGAGGACTGACCCGCCCGGTCCGGACTCCGTCATGGCCATCTACTCAGTCGGGCGCAAGCGGGTCATTCTCGCGCTGCTGCTCACGTCGGTTCTGCTGCTGACCCTCGATCTCCGCGGCAACCCGGTGATCGACAAGGTTCGCGACGGCTTCGGTCGCGTCATGGACCCCGTGGAGTCAGCGACCGGCGTCGTGACCAACCCGCTCGAGCGGGTGTGGCACGGCATCGTCAACTACGACGACCTCGAGAACGAGAACATCGCCCTGCAGGAACAGGTCGATCGCTTGATCGGCACCCAAGCTGCTGCCGAGGCCGCAGTCATCGAGGGCAAGGAACTCCAGGCGCTCTACAGCCTTCCTTCGTTGGCCGGTATCGACACCGAGGTCGCTCGCGTCGTCGGCTACGCCGCCAACAACCTCGATCAGGTCATCGAGATCAACAAGGGCCGCGCCAGCGGGATCGACATCGGCATGGCGGTGGTCAATCAAGCGGGGCTGGTCGGCAAGGTCACGAGCGTCACCGACAACACCGCCAGGGTGATGCTCGTCACCGATGCCCGGTACGCGGTCGCCGTGAAGGTGACGTCGTCGGCCGACGGAGAGTTCGACGCGCCCACCAACACGTCGCCCTCGGGGCTCAGCCCGGACGAGATCGAGGCAGCCGGCACGACCACGACGACCGTTGCGCCGGAGCCGACCCTTCCGAACGGCCTGCCGGCGACCGGCACGACGCTGCCGAGCACGTCGCCGGACGGCGAGGGCGCCCCGATCATCGACCCCGACACGGGCCGTGCGCTCACGGTCGAAGAAGTGCAGGCGTTGGAGGATGCGATCAACGCCGATGCTGCGCTCGCGGCGACGGCGGAGTCCGTGCCGGGCGCTGCGGCGAGCGACGACTCCACGCCGGACACGACCACGACCACCACGATCGCTGAACTGGTCGAGAAGGAATACGGTGCCCTCGAGGGTCGCGGCCGGTTGCGGCTCCCGCAGATCCGATTCCTCCAGGATTCGCCGTCGCTGTCCGAGTTGCGGGCGGGCGACCTGGTCGAGACGGCCGGCGGTTCCGCGAGCCTCGCACCGACCGGCATTCCCGTCGGTCGCGTCGTCAACCGGGCGGACCGCCCCGGATCGGGTGGCCCCCTGCTCGATGTCGAACTGCACGCGGACCTCGGCCGGCTGAACTTCGTGCGCGTGGTGCTCTACAAGCCGCTCTCCGAAGTCGCCGAATGACCGGTTCGACGGCCGAGCCGCGCTGATGTTCGCGTCGTTCGTTCAAGGCCCGCTCGTCCGTGTGATCCCGGTCGGCCTGGTGCTCCTCGCGTTGCAACGCACGATCTTCGTCGAGCTGCAGGTCGCCGGTGTGATCATCCAGGTGATGATCGCCATGGCGGCAGCCGCGGGTGTCGCCGGCGGAAGCGAGCGCGGCGCCGTGGTCGGGTTCGTGTTGGGGGCCATGTTCGACCTCGTCGAAGGGACGCCGCTCGGATCGACCGCCACGGCGATGACGATCGCCGGTGTCGTCGGCGGGCTCCTCGCGCTGATCGCTGCCGATCCACAGTGGTGGCTCGAAGCGATCTTCACGGGTCTCGGCACGGCGGCGGGTGTCACGATGATCCCGGTGGTGCGGGTGTTCATCGGCGAACCAGCACCGTTCCAAGGGCGGCTCGCGTTGGTCATCCCGGTCGTCACGGTGGCCGGCATGGTGATGAGCCCGGTGCTGGTGCCGCTCGCCCGGTGGTGTCTGCGCATGCGACGACCCGAATGGACGCAGCCGATCAGCGAGGCGGAGTAGCGCGCGCATCACGTGACGGGTACCACTCGACCCGCGTGCCGCAACACGTTTGTAACATGCAGACTGGTAGGCCATGTTGACACTGACACGAGAGCACGAGCGAGCGCCCCATGGCTGCTGACAAGCGCGCCGCGCGACTCGGCGTCCTCGCGCTCGTGGGGACCCTGCTCTTCGGTGTGGTCGGGGTCCGATTGTGGTTCCTGCAGACCGTCGAACAGGAGGCCCTGCAGGCCGAAGTCGACACCACCAAGTTGCGCACGGTCCCGTTGCTGCCCGAGCGCGGTCGCATCTTCGATTCCGACGGCCGGATCCTCGCCGACAACGAGCGGGTGCTCACCGTCGGCGTCGACTGGGAGGTCATCCGGAGCAGCAAGAATCGCGAGGAGATCTTCCGTCGCCTGTCCGGTTGGATCGACGTGCCCATCGAGGAGATGGAGGCCCGCTACGACAGCGGCGTCTACAGCCCGTTCCTGCCCATGCCGGTCGCCGAGGACGTCGACGAACCCACGGTGATCGCCATCCAGGAACGCGTCGAGGACCTCCCCGGCGTCACGATCCTGGAGGAATCGCGCCGCGTGTATCCGTACGCGCCGTTGGCGAGCCATGTCGTTGGCTACATGGGGCGCATCACCGCGGAGACCAAGGACACCTACCAGGACGCCGGGTACTACCTCAACGAACGCGTCGGACAGTTCGGCATCGAGCTCAGCATGGAGGAGGAGCTCCACGGCAAGTGGGGCTACGTCACCTACGAGGTCGACAACGCGAGCCGGATCGTGCGCGAGGTCCGCCGGGTCCCTCCGATCAACGGCAACGACGTCCAGCTCACGATCGACCTCGATCAGCAGCAGTACGCGGAGCAGGCGCTCGAGACGCAGCTGCGTGAACGCCAGGCGCTCACCGCCACCAATCCGCTCGACGCCGAGACCAACTTCACCGAACTCGTCTTCCCCGACTACCCGCGCGAGGTGCCGTACAAGGCCCCGGCCGGTTCGATGGTGGTGCAGAACTACGAGAACGGTCAGATCGTGGCGCTCGCCAGCTACCCGACCTTCGACAACCGTTGGTTCGAGTCGGACCTCGGCAACGGCAAGTTCGAGGAGATCTTCCCGTCGGTGGATGCCAACGGTGACCCGATCGACCCGGACGAATCGATCCTCGTCAACCGCGCCATCCAGGGCCGGTACAACCTCGGGTCGACGTTCAAACCGTTCGTCGCGTTCGCCGCGCTCGATTCGGGTCTGATGGGTGTCAACGACTACTTCCGTGACGAAGGCGTCTACAAGATGGAGTCGGTCGACGCCAACAAGTGTGCGTCGGGAGAGGTCCGGTGCGTGTATCGCAACGCGACATGTGCGGGTACGCAACGGCCGTGCGTGTACGGAGAGGTCGACGTCGAGACGGCGCTCGCGGTGTCCTCGGATGCGTTCTTCTATCGCATCGGTGAGCTGATCCTCACCGAGAACCCCGACGAGCCGGTTCTCCAGAACGAGGTGAAGCAGTTCGGATTCGGTTCGGACCCCGGCATCGAGCTGCCGTTCGCCTTCGACGGCACCGTTCCCGACGCGGCACTCAAGCGGGAGTACGCCGACCGGGGTGTCATCAGTGAGGCCGAGGGTTCCGGGTACTTCACCGGTGACAACGTGCAGCTCGCGATCGGCCAGGGGTTGCTGTCGGCGTCGCCACTGCATCTCGCCGTCGGCTATTCGGCCATCGCCAACCACGGCACCGTGCTCAAGCCGGAGATCATCAAGGCCATCTACCAGCCTGGGGTTCCCGATGCCGCGACGCAGGGATTCGTCAATCTCGCCGAGGCGAAGTTCGCCGTCGAGCCGAACGTCGAAGGCGACGTCGTGCGCCAGATCGACATGCCCGAGGCGACGTGGAACGAGATCAACAACGGCCTCACTCGCGTGATCTACGGCCGCGGCACCGAGAGTGACTACTACCACCACACGACGGGTGAGAACCTCTTCTACTACTACCCCGACGGCGCCATCCCGCTCGCCGGGAAGACCGGCACCGTCCAGGGAGCCGGCAACTACCCGTGGAACGATTCCTCGGCGTTCGCTGCGTACAGTCGCGACCCCGAGCGCCCGTACACCGTCACCGCCTTCCTCGAGAAGTCCGGCTACGGGTCCCAGGCCGCGGGTCCACTGGTCAAGTGCATGTTCCTCCAGATGTCGGGATACGTCACCGCCGACGCGGTGACCCTGTCCGACGCCCTCGACACCTCGAGCACGGTCGCCGCCGAGCCTCGTGCGGTCGCCGACACCTCGTGCTACAGCGGTCGGTTCACGAACGCACGCGTGACCGAGTAGCGCGTGGCCACCTCGTTCCTGTCTCGCAAGGCCGACTCCGGTCTCGGCAACATCGGTGCCAGCCCGGCCGACCCGAGCCGCAACGTCGACTGGGTACTGCTGGGCGTCCAGGCGATCCTCACCGTCATCGGATGTTTCGTCGTCTTCTCGGCGTCGCGCACCCGCATCAACGACGATCCGTACGCCTTCGCCACCCGACAGGTGGTCTTCGCCATCATCGCCTCGGTCGTCATGTTCGCGGTGATGAGCGTCGACTACGAGTGGTGGAAGGACCGTGCCCGGTTTCTGTACGGCTTGACCCTGGTCGTCCTGGCGTTGCTGTTCCTGCTCGGGATCGCGTCCGGCGAGGACAAGATCTCCTTCGACCTCGGGCCGTTCAACTTCCAGCCGGCGGAAATGGCGAAGTTCACCACCCTGTTGATGCTCGCCACCTACCTCGCGGAGGAGCGCAGCGAGGAGGTCTCCTACGCTCGGTTCCTCGGTGGTCTGATGATCGTGGGTGCACCGGCGACCCTGGTGATCATCCAGCCCGACCTCGGTTCCGCATCGGTGCTGGTGTCGATGGCGATGGGTGTGTTGCTGGTCGCCGGCGCCAAGGCCCGCTACATCGCCTTGATCACGGTGTTGTCGGTGGCCACGGTGCTCGCGGCGTTCGTCGGTCGGATGGTCAACAGCTACCAGGCGGCACGCATCCGGGCGCTCGTGAACCCGGGAGCCGCCGACAGCGACGACCTCTACCAGGCCGAGAATGCGATGCGTGCGATCGGCACCGGGGGAGTGTGGGGCAAGGGATGGCTCCAGGGGCCGCTGACCAATGGGCGCGACATTCCCGTCATGTGGGCGGACTTTCCGTTCGCCGCGATCGGGGAGCAGTTCGGCCTGGTCGGTTCGTCGGTGGTGCTCGCCCTGATCGCCGTCGCGCTGGTGCGGATCTGGCGGATCGCCAGCCTGTCGCGCGACCTGCTCGGGACCTACATCTGCGCTGGTGTCTTCACGATGATGCTGTGGCAGGTCTTCCAGAACGTCGGCATGACGGTCCAGATCATGCCGGTCACCGGCCTGCCGTTGCCGTTCATCTCCTACGGCGGCTCGGGTCTGATCGTCTATTTCGCCATGCTCGGGCTCGTGCAGTCGGTCCACATGCGCCGAATGCGCTGACTTCCGCTGATCGTCCGGGGCGATCGCCCACGCCGACGGGAGGTTCGTTCGCCGTGTATCCCGCTGTCCAGGCCCATTCGGCGTAGAATTGCTGACTCAGTGGCCAGCAGCGACGTACTCACCACCGTCTCGAACGGAGCAGTTGCTGGAACACGTGTCGCCGCGCCAACCCTGAGCATCGAATCGATGGGGTCGAGGCGCAGGAACGGACCCGTCATCCGGCGGGCCCGCGGATCACGATCGATCGGGTCTCACCGCACAGCGCGGATGACCGTGATCGTCGAGAGCGCCTCGTCGGCTGCTCTCGCCAGAAGGGAACGTCAACACCATGGATCACTCCGACAACGCCGCAGAGGTCGCGCCCGAAACACCGGTTGAGCGTCACGACTCCGGTGCATCGGCCACCGCCGACGCCGCGATGGCAGGTTCGCCCACGCCCGCACCGGGCACGTCCGACGACCGCAGCAGCACCGACTCCGGCGAGGGCGCCACCGCTGGCGGTTCCTCCAACAGCTCGGGCGCAGGTGGCACCAAGCGTCGACGTGGCTCACGCGGTGGTCAGCGCCGCCGAGGCACGGGGGCTCAGGGCGCCGGATCCGACGGCGGCTCCTCGGACGGCGGCGATGACCGCAACGACGTGGAGCTGCCCGAGCCCATGCGCGAAGGGCGTCCGTCGCCGGAAGCCGCCGAGAAGGCTCTGGTACGCAAACCGCAGATCGGCGACACGATGCCGGTTCCGTCGAGCCCGCCGCCCGGCCCAGCGCGCAGTGGCGACTCCGGCACGACGCCGGCATCGGACCGATCCGGTGGCAACGAGCGCAAGCGCCGTCGCCGCGGCGGTGGCAAGAATTCGAGTGGCGGCGGCAATTCGGGCGGCGGCGGAGGCGACGATGCCCGCGGCAACGACGCGAGCGGCGACCGAGCGCCGAAGCCCAAGCAGTCCGGTGGTTCGTCAGACGGCGGACAGAAGCGCAATCGACGGGCCCGCGGACGCAAGGGCGGTCGCGCCGAGGATGCGCAGCTCGACGAAGCGATGCTCGAACAGCGTCGCGGCCGTGAGCGGAACGGCAAGCCGGTGGGGCGCTACTTCATGGCGGTGCAGTCGCGGCCGGGCATGGCGCAGGTCGCCGTGCTCGAAGGCCGGAACCTGATCGAGCACTACGTCAGCCGGCCCGCCGACGACATCAGCCAGATCCACGGCAACATCTATGTGGGGCGCATCCAGAACGTGCTGCCCGGCATGGAAGCCGCCTTCGTCGACATCGCGACTCCCAAGAACGCGGTGCTGTATCGCGGCGACGTCCAGTACGACGCCGAGGACATCGAGCAGGGTGGCAAGGACCCGCGCATCGAGGACATCCTCAAGAACAAGCAGCTGATCATCTGCCAGGTCACGAAGAATCCGATCGGTCACAAGGGTGCCCGCCTCACCCAGGAGGTGTCGTTGCCGGGCCGATTCGTCGTGCTCATTCCGAACTCCAAGACCTACGGCATCTCCAAGCGACTCACCGACGACGTGCGCAAGCGTCTGCGTGGGATTCTCGACCGGGTCAAGCCCGAGCAGCACGGCATCATCGTGCGCACCGCGGCGGAGACTGCCACGGAGGCCGAGCTGGTCGCCGACATGACGATCCTGCTGCGTCAGTGGGACGAGATCGCCGAGAAGGCCGCCAAGACACAACGTCCCGCGCTGCTGTACCGCGAGCCGGAGCTGGCCGTGCGGGTGATCCGTGAGGAGTTCAACGCCGACTATCGCGGCGTGGTGATCGACGACGAGCGTCTCTACAACGACGTCAAGAACTACGTCTCGGCGTTCAACCCCGAACTCGCGGATCGCATCGAGTACTACCCGCCGACCGAGGGTGGCCTGTCGGTGTTCGAGCGCCACCACATCCACGAGCAGGTCCACAAGGCACTCGACCGCAAGGTGTGGTTGCCGTCCGGCGGGTCGCTGATCATCGAACACACCGAGGCGTTGTCGGTGATCGATGTCAACACCGGCAAGAACGTCGGCAAGTCGAATCTCGAAGAGACCGTGTTCCACAACAACATGGAGGCCGCCGACGAAATCGCCAAACAGCTTCGGCTCCGTGACATCGGTGGGATCATCGTCATCGACTTCATCGACATGGAGGTCAAGGGCAACCGCGCCAAGGTCGTCGAGCGATTCCGTGAGGCGCTCGCCCGTGACAAGACCCGCTCGCAGGTGTTCGACATCACCGAGCTCGGCCTCGTCGAGATGACGCGCAAGCGCATCGGTGAAGGCCTGCTGACCGAGTACTCCGATCAGTGCCCGGACTGCGAAGGACGCGGCGTCCTCGTCGACTACTCCCTGCTGGAGTGATCACGTCTGGGGTCAGACCCCTCGCGTGACGATGGGGGCGTCGGGCTCGGCATGCCCGCACGGCGTGCTCCCGGGAGCCCAGCGAGCAGCTCGGTCGCCAGTGGGTGGAGCGGACGGTCTCGGGTCCACAGCGCTCGCAGTTGCCGCTCGACGACCAGGCCGCGGACCCGAACGGCGATGAGCGTCCCGGCGCGAAGGTCCGACGCGACCGCCCGCTCGCTCAGCACGGTCGGCAGGTGTCCGGCGGTCACTGCGGCGAGCACGGCCGAGGTCGACCCGAGTTCGAGCGCCGATGCGGGCGGGGCGACACCGCGCGAGGCCAGTGCTGCCTCGAACGACTCGCGGGTTCCCGAACCGGCTTCGCGCAGGATCATGGAGGCATGGGCCACGTCGTCGATCGAGATCGACCGTTGCTGTGCCCACGGATGTCGCGGTGGGACGACCACGACCAGCTGATCCTCGCCGACGACCTGGTCGTCGAGGTCTGGTGTGTCCACCGGTGATTCGACGAAGCCGAGGTCGACGTCGCGTGTGCGCAGGCGGTCGAGCACGGACTGACTGTTGAGGACGTCGAGCTTGATCGAGTCGTCCGGGCGGTTGCGCAAAAAACTCTCCAGCCACACCGGCAGCAGGTACTCGGCGATGGTGAGGCTCGCCGCGATGCGCAGTTCGCCCGCTCGTCGGGCCTTGAGTGCAGCGACGCCGGCATTGAGCTCGTGTGCGGATCGCAGCGTGCCCGACGCCCATCCGGCGACGAGCTTGCCGGCGGTGGTGGGTGACGAGCCGGTGGGGCTGCGCTCGAGCAGGGTCAGCCCGAGCCGTCGTTCCAGCTGACGGATCCGGCTGCTCGCCGAGGGCTGTGCCATGCCGTGTGCCGCCGCCGCCTTGGAGAGGCTGCCGAGTTCGACCACCGACAGGAACAGGTCGAGTGACACGAGATCGGGTGTGGTCGACGGGAGCGGCATGCTCGCAGGGTATCGACGCTCACTTGAACAGGGCATAGCCAATGACTCTGACCTCCAAGCCGAACTGTGGGTTCCGCCATGCGGCTCACGCGGCCAAGATTGCCGCTGTGGACAGCCCCGCCATCGAGCCCATCGCAGACGTCGACGGACGCGGGTCCAGCACCGACGGGCTCCTCGCACTGGTTCCCGGACTCGCAGCGGTCGTGGTGGGGACCGTGTTCGCCGCGTTCCTGAGCGCTGCGATCGCACCACTGTCCACCCTGGTGTGCGCGGTGTTGGTGGGGGCAGTGGCGGGGAATGTCGGCATCGTCGTGCCGGCGATGGACGCGGGTGTCGACCTCGCTGCCAAACGCGTGTTGCGCGTCGGTGTGGTCCTGCTGGGTCTGCGTCTGTCGATCGGTGACGTCTTCGACCTCGGTGCAGCGACGATCGTCATCGTCGTCGGGACCGTGACCGCGACGTTCTTCGGAACGCAGTGGCTGGGTCGTCGCCTCGGTCTGTCGCGAGATCTCTCGCTGCTGATCGCGACGGGCTACTCGATTTGCGGAGCATCGGCGATCGCCGCGGTCGAGAGTTCGACGGACGCCGAACGCGAGGAGGTGGCCGCCGCGATCGGCCTGGTCACCCTGTTCGGAAGCCTCGCCATCGTCGTGCTGCCGGTGATGGCAGTGCCGCTCGGCCTCGACGACGTAGCGTTCGGCACCTGGGTCGGGGCGAGCGTGCACGACGTCGCCCAGGTCGTGGCGACGGCCTCGACGGGAGGCGCCGCCGTCGTCGCCGTGGCAATCGTCGTCAAACTCACGCGTGTCGTCCTGCTCGCCCCGATCGTCGCGGGCGTCGCGATCCGCCGGCGGATGATCGCCGGGCCGGATGCTGCGACGGGGGAGCGGCCGCCGATCGTCCCGCTCTTCGTCGCTGCATTCCTGGCGATGATCGCGTTGCGCAGCACCGGGCTCCTGTCTCCCGACGTGATCGCCGCGGGGAGGGAACTCGAGGGGTGGTTGCTCGCCGCAGCCCTGGTCGCACTGGGCTCCGGGGTGAGGATCGGCCGACTGCGTCGGCTCGGACTCCGCCCGCTGGTGGTCGGCGCCATGGCGTGGGTGCTCGTGGCGGCCGTGTCGCTCGCCGGTGTGGGGCTCGTCGGGTGACCCATCGCTGGCGTGCCCGGGCGTGAGGTCGTCCGGCAGCAACGCCGGCGTCACTCGTGGAAGATGACCTTCGTCGGTGTGATCCGCAACACGGTGCGCTGCTGCTCGTCGAGCATGCCGATGAGCGCGGACGGTTCGACCGGGTCGGAGCCGGACAACGAAGCGAACACCAGCGAGGTCAGCTCCGAGCGCAACGGCTCGGTGTCCACCGTCTCCGCAATGCCGTACACGACGAGATGCACCCGGCCGTCGGGAACGGTCAACGAGACGTTGGGCTGGCGGACAGCGTTCTTCCACTTGGCGGTGTAGGACTTCGCCGACACGAGTATGCGCCCAGCGTCATCGACGGCGTAGCCGACCATCGATTGTTGCGGCGACCCATCGGCGCGGCCGGTGGCGAGCACGGCCCAGGTGTGGGTGTCGAGAAACTCGCGGTGGGTGGTGTCCCAGTTGACGTCCATGGGGGCTCCTGCGTTTGGTCGGATCCAGCCGGGCGCGCTCGATCGCCCGCATCGATTGGAATGAAGAATGATTATTCACTACCATCCGCATCGATGCAAACCGACGTGCTGGTCCTCGGCGGCGGCCCCACCGGGCTCTGCACCGCGTTGGAGCTCGCTCGCCACGGCGTGCGGTGTGTGGTCGTCGAACGTCGCGCTCGAACGTCGACCGTGTACCCGACCGCCAACCACATCACCGCTCGTTCGATGGAACTCGCACGAATGTGGGGCATCGCGGACCGCATCCGGCACGCCGGATTCCCCACCGATCATCCCGATGGGCGCTACTTCATCGCGCGGCTGGGATCTGCACCATTCCACGTGGTCGACCTTCCGGCCAACGACTCGCCGCCCTCGGTGGAGCACCGGTGCACCGAGTCGAGCGTCTGGTGCCCAC
>JBAWHL010000294.1:0-8956 GCA_049593815.1 Ilumatobacteraceae bacterium
AGATCAACCAGGCGAACTTCAAGATGCTCCGCAAGGCCGCCGAGGCCACGGGCCAGATCGACAATCCCGTCGTGCGCGATCAGCTCATGCAGATCTGGTCGATGGAGACCACCAAGTCACTCGTGGCCATGAAGACTCGTGACGAGCTGAAGGCCGGCAAGACCCCGGGCCCCGGCGGCTCGCTCGGCAAGCTCTTCGGCTCGAACATCGCGTGGCGCGTGCGCGAGATGGCGCTGGAATTCGCCGGGCCCGGCTCCATTGCCTGGGATCCCGAGGACCCGACCGGCGCCGAACTGCAGCGCATCGTCCTCAACAGCTTCCAGTCGAGCATCGCCGGTGGCACCGACGAGATCCAGCGCAACATCATCGGAGACCGAGTCCTCGGTCTCCCGCGTGAACCGTCGGTCGACCGCGGCGTGCCGTTCCGCGAACTCAAGGTCGGCACACAGAAGGACTGACCCGCCGAACGCGTGAACAAATGCGTGCTCCAATCGCTCATTTGTTCACGCGTTCGTGTTTCATTGCGACATGGGGAACGACACAACCGACCACCGATTGACCACTCGGCAGATGGCCGAGTTCGTCGCCAACGGCGTCATCCGCTTCGACGCGATCGTGCCGGCCGACATCAACGAGCGCGTGATCGACGAGCTGCGACAGCTCGAAGCCGAACGTCTCGCTCCCGGCGGCATGAAGCCACCGCACACCGGGACGCCGCTCGACGAGTGCTACCCCGAACCGTCCGTGATCGGTGAGTACCTCCGACTCCCGCAGATCCGAGGGATCATCGAATCGTTCGTCGGCGCCAACCCGCGCTTCGACCACGACTGGACCCACCACATCCATCCGCACGCCAGCTACGTGCAGCCACTTCACGTCGACGCGATCACCGACAGCGCGGACACCACCTTCGACGTCCAGCTGTTCTGGTATCCACACGACGTCGCCCCCGGTGAGGGCGGAACCCGTTTCGTCCCCGGGACGCACCTGCACCGCGTGCGGGCATCGGGGCTCGATCGCTACCAGCACATCGCCGGCGAGCAGCAGTTCTCCGGACCCGCGGGCACCGTCGTCGTGTTCCACCACGGCCTCTGGCACGCCGGACAGCCCAACCCGGGTGAGGGCCATCGTTGGATGCACAAGGTTCGCCTGAACCCGACCGTGCCCCAGGTACGGCTCTGGAACACCGCCGACCTCGACGATCTGCAGAACCCACCGTCGGATCACTTCTTCGCGCAGATGCAGGCCGACAGCGTCGGCAACACCTTCCGGTCGATGCAGCCATGGATGAGCATCACCGACTATCGCAACGAACAGGTCCAGCGAGCGAAGCTGTGGCGATACCTCACCGGCGACGACACCTACGACGTCGACCACTACCTCACCCGCCTCGAAGGCCGCGCGGCGCTGGTCAACCGATGAGTTCGAGCGAGCGCCAACAAGTCCTCTACCTCTGGGCGAACGGTTCCGGCCTCGATTCGGGCACGATCGGCTGGGCGTTCCACGACGGAACCGACGGCACCGGACCGCAGCCACCGGACTCGGCGCCGCCGTACGCGAACGGGGTTGCCGCGCTGCGTGACGGATGGATGCTCCTGCAGTCGTCACAACTCGTCCCGTCCCTTCCGGGCGAGGAACACATCAACAGCTACCTGGAGTACGAGTTCGTGTTCGAACGGCGCGTCACCGCCTGAACCGGCGGTGTACGTTGCGGTCATGAGCGACTGGAACACGGCCATCATCGAGGAGTTCCGAGCCAACGGCGGAAAGGTCGCCCAGTTCGGCGACGCCCCGCTGGTGATCCTCCACACGATCGGCGCGAAATCCGGCGCGCTCCGAGAGATCCCGCTCGTTGCGCTCGTCGACGGCGGCGAGCTCTACGTGTTCGCGTCGAAGGCCGGGGCGACGACGAACCCGGACTGGTGTCACAACCTCAGGGCGAACCCCGAGATCACCGTCGAGTACGGCACCGAGTCGTTCGCGGCGAACGTGGTCGAGATGCCCGAAGCCGAGGGACAGGCGAAGCTCCGCCAACAGGCCGAGTTGATCCCGACCTTCGGTGAGTACATCGAGTCAGCTGCGCCACGGATCATCCCGGCGTTCCACGTCGCCCGCTCCTGAGCGGGCGCACGATCAGCTGATCGAGTAGTCGCGCAACAGTTTGTTCATCTCGATCACGTGGAGCTCCTCCTGGCCGATCTGGCCACGGGCGTACTCCTCGATGTAGATCGACGAACCGTCACTCAACGACAGCAGTTGACGGTACAGATCGAGCGCTCGGCGCTCGTGTGCGATCGATTCACGCAAGATCACTTCGATCGAGTGGTCGTGTGACTCCTCGATCTGCGCGATGCCCTGGTCGGGGTGACCGCCGAGCCCGGTGAGGATCTCTCCGGCCTGTTGCGCGTGCACCAGCGATTCCGCGGCCTGCGCGCGCATGAAGTCGACCAGCGGCAACCGGTTCGGGCCCGTGATCACGAAGGAGTAGTGCGTGTACCGCACCACGCCGGCGAGCTCCGACTTGACGATCTCGTTGAGGACGGGGTTCACGGCGTCGGTGTCGATCTCTGTGTGCACCGAGGGGAGCCTAGGTGCCCGCGCGCTGGAAGCTCGGCGACTCCCGCGCAGCACCTACATTGGACCCATGTCACCTCGATCGATCGGACTCGACGCGCAGATCAACTCCTACGTCGTGGCGCATTCCTCGCCGCCCGATGAGGTCCAGCGCCAGTTGATCGAACGCACCGAGGCACTCGGCGGAGCGTCGACGATGCAGATCGCGCCGGAACAGGGCGAATTCCTCAGGATGCTGGCCTCGATGGTCGGCGCGACATTCGCCGTCGAGGTGGGAACGTTCACCGGCTACTCCGGCCTGTCGATCGCTCGTGGCCTCGCCGATGGCGGCCGCTTGTTGTGCTGCGACGTCAGCGAGGAATGGACCACGATCGCGCGGGAGCACTGGGCACTGGCGGGTGTCGATGATCGCATCGACCTCGAGATCGGACCCGGCATCGACAGCCTGCGAGCCCTGCCCGCCGACGCGGTCGTCGACCTGGCCTTCATCGACGCCGACAAGGGTGGGTACGTCGACTACTACGAAGAGCTGCTGGCGCGCTTGGCGCCCAACGGCGTCATCTGCGTCGACAACACCCTGTGGAGTGGCCGGGTGGCCGACGAGACCGACACCGATGACAACACCGAGGCGCTGCGCCGTTTCAACGCTCACGTCGCCGCGGACTCCCGCACCCGCCAGGTGATCGTGCCGATCGGCGACGGTCTCACGCTCAGTCGTCACGCCTGAGCGGCGACGCCGCCATCCGACCAGCGTCAGCCGCGGCCGTCTCGCCAGGCGCGGGCGACCTCGATGGCGTCTCGGGTGCTGCGCACGTCGTGGACACGCACTGCCCACACCCCGGACGCGGCGGCAAGCGCGCTCAGCGCGCCGGTCGCGGCATCGCGTTCGGCGACCGGTCGGGGTTCCTGGGTGATCGGGTCGCTCAGCAGGCTGCCGAGAAACCGCTTGCGCGACGCACCGATCAGCAACGGCTGGTCGAGCGCGTCCAGGTCGGCGATCCGCTGCAGCAGCGCCCAGTTGTGATCCGGCGTCTTCGCGAAGCCGAGTCCAGGGTCGAGCACCACCCGCCCACGATCGACGCCTGCATCGACGCACGCTTCCACGCGGAGTCGAAGCTCGTGGCGCACCTCGCTCACCACGTCGTCGTAGACGGCGAGGGCATCCATGTGTTCGCTGGAGCCGCGCCAGTGCATCGCGACGTACGGCACGGAGACGTCCGCCATCGCCGACAACATCTCCGGGTCGGCGAGTCCGGCGCTCACGTCGTTGACGATCGTGGCGCCGGCGTCGACGGCCAGCACGGCAGTCGAGGCGCGCATCGTGTCGATGCTCACGGGAACGCCGGCGTCAGCCAGGGTGGCGATCACGGGAAGGACGCGCGACTGCTCGACGTCGGCGGGCACCCGCTCGGCACCCGGACGCGTCGATTCCCCGCCGATGTCGACGATGTCCGCCCCCTGCGCATGCTGCTCGAGGCCGTGACGCACGGCGCGCTCGACGTCGAGGAATCGACCTCCGTCAGAGAAACTGTCCGGGGTCACGTTCACCACACCCATCACGAGGCAGCGACCGAGCCCGCTGAGGCGCGCGGGCAAGCCGGTCGGTTCCCGGGCGATCGACATGGCGGGAAGTCTACGAACCGTCGTCGGCGCCGTCTGGCGTCAGGTCAGCTCCAACGGTCGTGGCGAACCAACTCGTCGAGGCCGACACGCGGGCGCTTGAGCGGGCTGTCGGGGTGGTCCTCGACGGGGTACCCGAGCGTGATGACCATCGTCATCGACCAGTCGGCCGGAAGGCCCACGGCGGCACGGGTTCGATCCTCGTGCTGCAGCGTCACGGGACAGCTCCCCACCCCTTCGGCATGCGCGGCGATCATCATGTTCTGCGCCTGACGCCCGACGTCGAACATGCGCACCTGATCGGTCGGCGACGCCAGGCCGATGATCGCAGCCGAGCTGCCGATCCAGGACGAGAAGTCCCCGGAGTCGGCCAACGCGTCCTGCACCGCCTGATCGGTGACGACGAGCAGCCGATTCGATTCGAAGTTCTTCGCGCTGCCCGCCATCCGACCGGCCTGCAGAATTCGTTTCATGACCGCGTCGGGGATGGCGGTGTCGGTGTACATGCGAAGATCGCGCTTGGCGATGATGGCGTCGTAGGGAGTCATCTCCGCAGTGTCCCATCCGCACTCACTCGAGACAGAGGCGGAGTCCGCCTCGGTCCCGAGGTCGCTCAGTCCACGGCGACGATGGGGAGCACCGTTTCGTCGATCGACGTCGACACGCGATCGTCGACGGCCGAGACGACCGAGCCGATGCTCTCGCCCGACGACGAGGAACGAAGGGTGGAGCCGACCGATCGCACCGACGAACCGATCCGCTGGCGTTGGGAGAGCGTCATGTTCAGCGTCAGCATGCTGGCAAACGCCGCGCCGACCGAGAATCCGAGCCAGAACTTCATGACCGAGTACCTCCGGGTGTGGTGGGGACAGTTGTGAGCGGATCAGGCGCGACGGGGTCGTCGCCGATCGCACGGAACTCAAGCAGCGTGCGCAAGGGAGATCTCCGTGTCGTCTGCGGACTTCGAGCGCCACAGCATCACGACACCGGCGACGGCACCGGCGATCAGGAACAGTGCGCCGAGGGTGATCCGCGGGTTTCGACGAGCGGTCCGATAGGTGCGCCCGACGAATCTCGAGCCGGTGCGGCCGACCAGTTCGACCGATTCGACGACCGGCTCGAAGATGTCGACCCTGATGTCATCGATGGGGACCGCGTCGAGGGTGCGCCCCGCCACGTCGGCGGTGGTTTCGAGGGTCGTTTCGAGCAGTGGGTAGTCGGCGAGTTTCATGTGGTTTCCTCCGTTGGATGGACTCGGGAGCGGGGTTCCCGAATTCACCAAGAGTCAAACCACCACGGTCACCCGGTGTTGTCGTGCCCTCGTGCCGTCGCGACGTGACGACGGCAGCGCATGGCGTGTCTCGTTCCGTCGGTGACGATGCTCAGGTCGTCGACGAGCGAGGCGACGACGAAGAGACCGCGTCCGGCGATCTGGTCCTGATCGGGAAGCGAGACGTGATCGATGACGCCGAGATCGGCGACGTCGGCGACGTCGAGGATCCAAGCGTCGGCCGTTCGTTCGATGCTGACGGTCAGCGTGGGCGACGAGGTGTGCTGCAGCACGTTCGTGGCGAGTTCGCTCACGACGAGTTCGAGGTCGTCGGCGACGTCGTCGCTGCCCCCGGTGCGGGCCACGTAGGCCCGGACGCGACGGCGAATCTCCGACAGCTGAGCCGTCTCGGCAGGCGCATGGAGCTCGAGCGCTTCCGCTGCTCCGTTCATGCCGATTCCGCCATCATGTTCTCGTGATTCCCCCACAGCGAGCCCGTGAAACCTGCGGCTCGCCCTGCGTCAGTCCTCGATCTCGAACGAGTCGGTGAGGCCCGCCAGTTCCAGCAGCCGGAGAATCTGCCGACTGGGAGCTCGCAACACCAGCTTCGGTCCACCGGAGTCGACTCGCTGGTTGGCTTCGACGAGGACCCGCAGCCCGCTCGAGTCCATGAACGTGACCCCGCTGAGGTCGACGCGGACGGTGTCGACATCGGCCGCGCCACCTGCGAGCGCCGCGCTCAATGTGTCGATGCCGTGCGCATCGATCTCGCCGGAGACGACGATCTCACCAGAGACGTCCTCGACCACTTGCATTCGCTCGTCGGGCATTCGACGAACGATAGCCCCCGCGGGTCACGAGCGGACTGCCAAACGTCAGCTCTTGGTGTAGGTCTGGCGGTGGACGACGTCACCGGTGGCGTCCTTGAGGTGTGCGCGCACGAACCACTGGAACTGCTCGAGTTCGCGCAGGTGGCCGATGAGGATGTCCTCGGACACCGGGTCGAGATCGGAGATCTTCGTCACCGCGGCGCGATGGTCGGACACGACGCCGTTGTACACCTCGTCGAGGGCGACGAGGTGCTGCACCGTGGGTGCACGGTCGATCGCGTAGTCGTCCCACGAGCGACCAGCGACGATCGAGCCCGGCGTGCCGTGTGGCTGTCCGCCCAAGGTGGCGATGCGCTCGGCGACTTCGTCGCTCTGCGCCCGTACGGCGTCGACCTGCGGATCGATCATCTCGTGGACGGCGATGAAGTTCATGCCGACGACGTTCCAATGAACGTGCTTGAGCGTCAGCTGCAGATCGAGCAGGCAGGTGAGCCGTTCCTGCAGCACCTCCACCACATCCTTCGATGTGGACTCGGTGAGGCCTGCGACGGTGGTGTTGATGTCATTGACGTTGGTCATGCCCGGGCCCTACCCGCGCACCGCCGCCGACAAACGTGATCCGTGCACGTTGCCGCCGGATCAGACCTCGTCGAGCTGGTCGGTCGACCACTCCCGCATCTGTTCGAACGATCGCCGAAGCAGACGTGACACGTGCATCTGCGAGACGCCGACCCGCTCGGCGATCTCTGCCTGTGACAACTCGTCGAAGAACCGCAGGACGACGATCTCCTGCTCGCGCTCGGGGAGACGTCGAATGAGCTGCGTCACCATGTGTCGATCGTCGCTGCTGTCGTAGTCGTTGCCGTCGTCCGCGAGTCGCTGGTATCGGTCGTCACCCGAGTCGTCGTCGGCGCCGACCGAGTCGAGCGTGCCGACGCTGTATGCAGCGGTGGCCGCCATGCCGCGCAGTACATCGTCGCGATCGACGTCGAGGTGTGCTGCGATCTGATCGACGGACGGGCTGTGTCCAAGCCGCTGCGACAGTTCTTCGGTTGCCCGACGAACGGAGAGGTGGAGCTCCTTCGCGGAGCGCGGTACACGAAGCGTCCAGGTGCGGTCGCGGAAGTGACGCTTCAGTTCGCCTTCGATCGTCGTGCCGGCGAATGACGAGAACGCTGCACCGTGATCGGGGTCGAATCGGTCGACCGCCTTCACCAGGCCGAGCATTGCGACCTGACGGAGCTCCTCGTCGGCGTGTGACGAGGAGTACCGCTTGGCGATGTGCACGGCGAGGCCGAGATGGCGCTCGACGATCTCGTTGCGGACGCGTCGATCGCGGCTCGTCGCGTACTCGCGAAAGAGCGTGTCGTCGTCGACGTCAGGAGTGCGCGTCATTCTCGACGGAGCGTCATCGAGGGGTGTCGGCATGCGAGGACGAGTCCATGCTGTGCTTGGCCAAGGTGACCACGCCGTCCACGACAGCGAACTCGTCGACGGCCGCCGTGATGATGGCCCGTGCGAGATCGTCGAGATCGATGACCCGTGGGAGCTCGTCGATCGACGACGAGACCGACACCGCCACTCTGCCGTCGACCGCGTCGATGGCGACGTCGGCGGTGGCACCCGGCGCCGACACGATGTCGACCCGATGCGCCTGCACGATCGACGAGAACACCTCGCTCACCGCGAGGCGGAGGTCATCGATGTCGTCGACGGTGAATCCCGCGTCGGAACTCAACGACGCCACCACGACCCGCAGGGTGGAGGCGTACTCGTCGCGCAAGGGGACCTGGAGCCGAACGGTCCGGAAGGTGTCGTCGACACCGGCTGCTGCATCGGTCGTCTGTGACATCACGACGACATTACCTGTCGGGTCCTCGGGGGAGTCATGCACCTGGGATGCACGGTGGGGTCCAACGTCAAACGTCACGTGTCGAGGGGTCCCGTTCCCCGGCTCGCCGTCGCCTTCGACGACGGGGCGGTGTTTCGAAACTCGACGACCGGGTACGCCGTGCCGGTCAGCGGCCACTCGGGCCACCGACGGAAGGAGCACACATCATGGGTTACGGCATCGGCGGAATTCTCGTCCTCATCCTGGTCATCTTGATGATCATCTTCTTCGCCAAGCGCGTCTGATTCGCCAGGCGCATCTGACGCGACGCGCCAACGACCCGCGGGTCAGATGGTGGGGATGGTCAGATGGTGGGGACGGTCAGATGGTGGGAACTTCGGTGTGGCGGCCGAACACGTCGCCCATGGCTCGCATCATCTCGCCGAGCGTGACGTAGACCGTGCTCGCCTCGATGAGCGCCGGCATCAGGTTGATCTCGGGGTCGGCAGCCTCGCGACGCAGTCGGTCGATCGCAGTATCGACAGCGGTCTGATCACGGTCGTGACGCACCATGTCGAGACGCTTGCGCTGCCGCTCTTCGTCGGCGTTGGTGATTCTCAGCAGGGCCAGATCGTCGTCGTCGTTGCCATCGGTGAACGCATTGACCCCGACCACGATCCGCTCGCCGCTGTTGAAGCGCCGTTCGAGCTCGTAGGCCGAGTCGGCGATTCGACGTTGGAACCAGTTCTCCTCGATCCCGGTGATCACGCCATCGAGCATCGATCCGTGACCGAGGTCGTCGAGGTGGGCGAACAATGCTTCGGCCTGGCG
>JBAWHL010000295.1:0-3815 GCA_049593815.1 Ilumatobacteraceae bacterium
TGCTCCACCAGCTCGAGTTCCTGCGACGATCTCTCCCGCAGCGCCCTCAGCCCACATCGACTGTCGACGACACCAGTGACGGCTCCCCCGCCGACACAGCCGACGACGCCCCGAGCGCCACCCCCACCGATCCCTCTACGCCGACCGGAGACGAATCCGCATGAACCGACAGCTCGCCGACCTCTACCGAGGTGTCGCGGTCCACGCGACCGCCGATCGCGAACATCAAGCTGCGCTCGAACTCCTCGCGCTCGTGATGCTCGCCGACGACTCGATCTCCGACGACGAGGTGGACCTCGTCCGTGAGATCAGCACCCAATGGCGCGAGGAGACCGCCTCGTTCGAGGAGTACCTGCGCCCCGCGATCGAAGAAGCGCGCCTCGCGATCGAACGCGAACGCATCGAGGAGTTCCTCGACTCGATCGACCAGCGCATCAGCAGCCGCATCCTGCGCGGCGCGCTGTTCTCCGCCGCTCGCGATGTGGCCGGAATCGATCAGAACGTGAGCCCGACCGAAGGCACGATTCTCGCCGACGTCGCCGTCCGCTTCGGCTGACACCCAACCGAGCCCACACCTCGACGTCAGCGTGTCAGCGACGGCGGGCGATGGCGATGCGGTCGCGGCCGGCGAGGTCGGGCCGCACCTCGACGTCGACGTATCCCGCCCTCGTCAGGAGCCGCTCGACCGCGGCGCCCTGGTCGGCCCCGATTTCGAGGACGAGCCAGCCACCCGCGCCCAGGCGACCCGACGCACCGACGACGATGTGGCGGATGTCGTCGAGCCCGTCGGCACCCGCGAACAGCGCATCAGCGGGCTCCCACGATCCGACGCTCGGCTCGAGGTCCGGGGAGTCGACTGCGACGTAGGGCGGGTTCGAGACGATAACGTCGAACGCCACATCGTCGGGAAGCGGTTCGAACCAGGATCCGTGCGCGATCCGTACGTTCGTCGCTGCCGGGCCGATGCCGGCCAGGTTCGCTCGGGCCACGTCGAGCGCGTCGGCGCTCGCATCGCTCAACCACACGGTCGTGCCGCGCGGTGGGAGTTCGACCGCCATCGACAACCCAATCGCCCCCGAACCGGTGCCGAGATCGGCGATGGTGCGAACGGGGCCGAACGCTGCCGCCTTCTCGATCGCGACCTCGGCGACCAGTTCGGTCTCGGGCCGTGGGATCAGCACCCGCCGGTCGACGGCGAGGGTGATGCGCCGGAAGTCCCATTCGCCGAGGACGTATTGGAGCGGCTCCCCGGATCGATAGCGAGCAACCATCGCGTCGAGGTGGGCGACCATGCGCACCGTGGCGGGTTCACCCAGGCGACGGTCGAACTCGCTGCGATCCACCGTCGCCGCGGCGACCTCGCACATCCATCGCGCGTGCGTCGGGTTGGCGAGCACGACGGACGTCTCGTCCCACAGCTGCTTCCACGAGACGGTCTCGCCGTCCTGGTCCGCAGCCGAATCGGCGGGCTGGTCGTTCATTCGCCTTCGGCCAGCAGCCTGGCTCGCTCGTCGGCTTGGAGTGCGTCGATCACGACCTGCAGATCACCGGCCAGCACCGCAGCGAGGCGGTACACGGTGAAGCCGATGCGGTGATCGGTGACCCGGTTCTCCTTGTAGTTGTACGTGCGGATCTTCTCGCTGCGTCCGCCACCGCCGACCTGGGAGCGGCGCTCTGCCGACAGCTCCTCGTTGCGCTCACGCTCCGCCAGCTCGAACAGCCGGGCTCGCAGGACGACCATCGCCCGCGCACGGTTCTGGAGTTGCGACCGCTCGTCCTGCATCGACACGACCACGCCGGTCGGACGATGGGTGATGCGGACAGCCGAATCGGTCGTGTTGACGCTCTGACCGCCAGGCCCGCTCGCCCGATAGACGTCGATGTCGAGGTCACGATCGTCGATCTGCACGTCGACCTCGTCGACCTCGGGGAGCACCGTGACCGTCGCCGACGACGTGTGGATGCGCCCCTGGCTCTCGGTCACCGGCACACGCTGCACCCGGTGCGGGCCGCCCTCGAACTTGAGGTTGCGCCACGCGGTGTCGCCGGCGACCGTGAACGTGACGTCGTTCAGGCCGCCCATGTCGCTGATCGACGACGACATGGTCGTCACCTTCCACTTCATCGACGCGGCGTACGCGAGATACATCTCGTACAGGTCACGGGCGAACAGGTTCGCCTCCTCCCCGCCCTCGGCACCGCGCACCTCGACGATGACGTTCTTGCCGTCGTGCGGATCCGTCGGCAGCATCAGCTCGCGCAGTTGGTCCTCGAGCATCGCCACGTCCTCGGTGGCAGCGTCGATCTCCGCGACGAGCATCTCGCGTTCCTCACCGGACGCTCCGACGAGCATCTCGCGCGCGGCGTCTGCATCCTCCTGCCGGGATTCGTGGCGGCGAAACGCCTCGACGACGGGCCCGAGCTCGTTGTATCGCTTCGAGAGGCGACGGAGTGCATCGGAATCCGCGAGCACGTCGGGGTCAGACAGCTGCCGTTCGACCGTTTCGTACTCGTCGACGACGTGGCGAAGGCGTTCGAGCATGGCAGGTCGAGGCTACTGGCCCGACCCGTCACCGTTCGATGTGACGATCGAGCGATCCGCGGCAGTGTTGCGTCGATGCCGAGACGTCGTCGGCGTGGCAGCCGCGAGGCCGGGGTTCAGCCGACCGCGACGACGTCGACCGGTGCGGACAGCTGCCCGAGGAGTTCGCGCATGATCGGCAGCAGGTCTCGCTCCGGTGCAGCGACGACCACTCGACCGGGTGCGGTCTCGAACACGTCCGCGACGTATCCGACGACGTCGAGGTCGACGCCGAACGTGCACACGACCGTGACGGTCTCGCCGTCGGCATCGGTGCCGACCGCGACGCACGGGATCGGATCCTTCAGGTTCGGGCGGGGTGACGGTGGCTGCGCGGGTGCCACCGTGGCGAGTCCGACGAGCGACGGATCCTGTTCGAGCCGCCAGCGGAGGAACCGCTCCTGCCCGAGACGGTTCAACGGGTGTTGGGGCGCATCGTCGGACCGGTGGGCCACGACGGCGTCGACGACACCGGCCAATGCCTCGACGGTCGGAATGTCGCCGTGCAGCAACCGGAAGGCCTCGCGGTCATTGGCGCCGACACCGACCTCGAGGTGCGTGATGCTGCGATCGACCGCGTCGACGCGGCCCTCGGGCCCGTCGTCCAGAGCCAGGCCGACGTCACCGAGTTCGGCGATGTGACCGACCGTTGGCTCGTCGACCACCCTGCAGACCTCGAGCCCACGGACCTCACCGAACACGACACCGTGTTCGACGTTCGGGACGGCACCCGCCTGCTCGATCAGCTCGCACAGTGCGAGGTGTTCCGGTGACGGCGGATCGGCAGGAGCGAGCGGCTCGGCGACGGCGGGCAGCAGCGTGCGGCCCTCGGCGAACCAGACGGTGACCGGAAAGCGGAGACGGGCGGCACGGCGCGCCAGGCTTCCGGTGTCGGCGCTCGCGACGAGGTGGAGTTCGGTGGCGTCGTGGCGGAGTGCCCATGCGAGCGCTCCACCGAGGCTGCGTCCCGCTGGACCGTCGATGAGCACCCAGGCGACGTCGCCGGCCACCAGGGCCGCTCCGCCGGGGTACCCGCCGACGTCGGCATCCAGCTCCGGCTCGTCGAGATGTTCGACGACGAGCGCGCGGAGCTGCATGCCGAGCTGTCGACTGCGACGTTCGGCGGCTTCAGGGGCGGCCGAGGGGTCGTTCATGTCAGCGAGCGCTCACGATGAGCGCAGAGTTCACCGATCAGGCGTCTTCGGCGGGGGTGGCCGGAGCGTTCTTGCGCTGG
>JBAWHL010000296.1:0-9435 GCA_049593815.1 Ilumatobacteraceae bacterium
CTCGCCGAGGCTGACGGCGGCCCGATTGCCGTCGTCGGTGGCATCGAGACCGTCCGCACGCTCTTCCTCGCCGGCGTGATCGACACGCTGACACTCACCATGCACCCGGCCGTCACCGGTGAAGGTCGGCGCGTGTTCGACGACAGCGTCCCGCTCACCCGCCTGCGGCTGGTCGACAGCCAGATCACGTCAGCCGGCAACGCCATGCTCACCTACTCGCTGCGCGACTGACCGGAGGCTGGACTTCGTCGGTCCGGCACGATCCGCCATGATGGAGGGCGATGGCAACTCCACAGGCGGGCATCTTCGCCCTCGGCACACGCACCCACCACCACCTCGAGTTCGACGTTCGCGACGGCGCGTCCGACGCGGACATCGCCGCCGCGATCACCGGGCTTCGTGAACCTCACGTCACCGGTGGCGGCAGCAACCTCGTGGTCGGATTCGGGCCGGAGCTCTGGCGTCGGCTCTCCCAGGACCCGCCGTCCGACCTCGGAGCCTTCGAGGAGATCGTGGGGCTCGACGGCAACGTCGCGCCCAGCACCCAACACGACCTCTGGATTTGGATCCACGGCACCGGCACCGACGTCGTTCTCGACGCCGCCCTGCAGGCCACCGCAGCGCTGGCGCCCGTCGCCGACCTCGTGGAGGAGACGTCCTGCTTCGTGTACCACGACAGCCGCGACCTGACCGGCTTCATCGACGGCACCGAGAACCCCCCGCCGACCGAAGCACCAGACGTCGCCTGCGTCGCCGACGGGCGGCCCGGAGCTGGCGGTTCGCACGTGATCGCCCAACGCTGGGTGCACGATCTCGACGCGTTCACGGCGCTCGACGAGCCCGATCAGGAGCGGGTGTTCGGCCGATCGAAGCCCGACAGTGTGGCGATCGACCGCGAGATCCGCCCGGCGAACGCGCACATCCGGCGAGCCGAACTGCTCGACGCCGATGGTGAGGAGCGCCCGATCTACCGACGCAGCGTGCCCTACGGCGACGTGCGACAGCGCGGGCTGTATTTCCTCGGGTTCAGCGCGGAGCGGGAGATCTTCGACGGGATGCTGGCGCAGATGTACGGCACGTCGGGCGATGGTCTCCACGACCGCC
Organism: Ilumatobacteraceae bacterium; assembly: GCA_049593815.1. Classification (GTDB taxonomy): domain Bacteria; phylum Actinomycetota; class Acidimicrobiia; order Acidimicrobiales; family Ilumatobacteraceae; genus Sva-07. Next base: position 1,105 of record JBAWHL010000296.1, read on the forward strand.
TCCTCGACTTCACCACCGCGGTGACCGGCTCGTACTACTTCGCGCCGAGCACCGAGGAACTCACCGCGCTGTAGCGGCGAAGCCAGCGATCGCCTCGGCAACCTCGACGGCGTGGGTCTCCTCGTGCATCGAGTGGCCGCCGCCGTCGATGACGAGCAGCCGGGCGTCGGGCATCTTGCGTTCGAGGTACTGGCCGGACCCGGTGTACTCCGGGCGGTCGTCGCCGCCGGCGAGCACCAGCGTCGGCGTCGCCATCTCGGCGAGCCGATCCATGACGACGGAGTCCTCCTGCAGGTTGAGCGTCGTCACCTGCTCGGGCACGCCGAAGCGATGCGCGTTGCGTCGTGACCGCTCGTTCCAGCCCTCGCGCTTCTCGGGATCGCGGAACCCGGGACCGGTGTTGAGCACGACGATGCCACGGGTGGCGCCGGGGCGTGTCGCCGCGTGTGCGAGCGCGAGATATCCGCCGAGCGAGTGACCCACGAGCAGCGGGGGCTGATCGAGGTCGGCGATCACGTCGTCGAGGTCGTCGAGTGCCCGGTCGCGGGTGTACTCGCTCGGGTCATCGGGAACCGGCGAACCGCCGTGGCCGAGCAGGTCGACGGCGATCACCGTGAAGCGGTCGTCGAGGATGTCCATGCAGCGGTCCCAGGTGGCGGCGGAGGTGCCCATCCCGTGGATGAACACGATGGGTTCGCCCGCGCCGGAGCGAACGGTGTGCAGTCGGGTGGTCACGTCACTCTCCGTATTCGTGTTCGGGCCCGGGGTATTCGCCCGATTCGACCTCTTCGCGATAGGCGACCGCAGCGTCGAGCAGCGTCTGGCCGATGGTGGCGAACTGTTTGACGAACTTCGGGATGCGCCCGCGGGTGAACCCGGCCCAGTCGCTCCACACGAGCAGTTGTCCGTCGCAGTGGGGACCGGCGCCGACGGAGATCGTCGGGATCGTCAGGGCCTCGGTCACCTGCGCCGCAACCCCGGATGGCACCATCTCGAGCACGACGGCGAACGCGCCGGCGTCCTCGACGGCGTGCGCGTCTTCGAGCAGTTGCTGTGCGCCGTCACCGCGACCCTGGATGATGTGCCCGCCGAGTCCGTGCTCGCTCTGGGGCGTGAACCCGATGTGGGCCATCACCGGAATGCCCGCGCGCACGATGCGCTTGATCTGCTTGGCGCTGCGGACGCCGCCTTCGAGCTTGACGGCGTGGGCGCCGGTCTCCTTCATGAAGCGGATGGCGGTGTTGAGTGCTTCGTCGGGGCCGTTCTCGTACGACCCGAACGGCATGTCGGCGATCACGAACGCCCGCTTGGCGCCACGCACGACGGCGGCAGTGAGCGGGATCAACTCGTCGACCGTCACCGGGATCGTCGTGTCGTAGCCGAACACGGTGTTGCCCGCCGAGTCCCCGACGAGCAGGAAGTCGATGCCGGCGTCGTCGAAGATCGCCGCGGACAGGAAGTCGTAGCTGGTCAAACCGGTGATCTTGATCCCGTTCTCCTTCGCCCGCTGGAAGTGGCGGGTGCGGACGCGTTTGAGGGCGGGGTCGGCCTGCCCGGCGCCATAGGGCCGTTGCTCGTCGGTCACGTGATCACCGTAACCGTCAGAGCCGTCCCGCGGCACGGGCGGCGTCCTCGGCGGCGGTGAGCTGGCCTTCGACGATCAGGAGGCCGTTGCGCCAGAAGTTGGGGTCGGTCAGGTCGCAGTCGACGATGCGAGCCAGTTCCTCGGGCCGTTTCGACCCACCCGCACGCAGCAGGTCGAGGTAGGCGGGGACGAAGGCGTCGCCCTCCTCGCGATATCGGGCGTAGACCGACAACGCGAGCAGCTGCCCGTACGCGTAGGCGTACACGTAGCCCGGGGAGCCCATGAAGTGCGGGACGTAGCTCCACCAGCTCCGGTATCCCTCGGTGACCTCGACCGAGTCGCCGAGCATGTCGGTCTGGCTCGCTGCCCACAGTTCACCGAATCGGTCGACGCTGAGTTCGCCTTCCTCGCGTCGAGCGATGTGGCACGAGTGCTCGAAGCGGTTCATCGCGATCTGACGGAAGACGGTCGCGATCGAGTCTTCGAGCGTGCTCGCCAGCAGCGCGAACCGTTCATTGGGGTCGTCGATCATCGAGAGCAGACGGTTGCTCGTCACCGTCTCGCCGAACACCGACGCGGTCTCGGCGAGCGTCAGCGGTGTGCTCTGGTGGAAGATCCCCTGTTCGCGGGCGAGGTGGAAGTGCACGCCGTGTCCCAGTTCGTGGGCGAGCGTGGCGACGTCGCGGGTCGTGCTGGTCCAGTTCAGCAGCACGTAGGGGTGGTGGCCCGGTGAGACGCCGGCGGCGAACGCCCCGCCGCGCTTGCCCGGCCGCAGTGGTGCGTCGATCCAGCGTTCGTCGATGAACCGGCCGACGATGCCGGCGAGTTCGGGGGAGAACGACTCGTAGGCGTCACGGACGATGCTCGTCCCTTCGGCCCATCCGATCTCGCGTTCGGTGCTCGCCACCGAGGCCATGCGGTCGTAGTCGGCGAGCCGGTCGACGCCGAGGACCTTCGCCTTCAGCGTGTACCAGCGTTGCGCGATCGAGTAGTTGTCGACGACCGCGTCGACGAGGGCCTGCACCGACTCGTCGGAGGCCTCGTTGGCGAGGTTGCGCGACGACACCCAGGTGTCGTACGAGCGCAGCCGGTCGTCGATCGCCTTGTCGTGCAGCAACGTGTTGAAGACGAACGCCCGCGTGCGCAGGCCGGGCGCGAGGCCCTCGGTCACCGCCTCGGCGACCCCCTTGCGGACGGCGCGGTCGGGATGTTGGAGCATCGAGAGCGCCTGCATCAGCGGGACGGTGCCGCCCTCCACCTGCTCGGGCAGTTCGACGACGACGCCGGAGGTCAGCTCGTCGAACAGGCGGACCCACGCGGACGCCCCGGTCTGGCTCTTCTCCGCGAGGATCGTCTCCTCCGCCTCGCTCAGCAGGTGCGGTCGATTGAGGCGCAGGTTCTCGAGGTGGTGTCGGCAGAAGTCGAGTCGAGGGTCGGCGAGCACCTCGGCCACGTGGTCGTCGTCGGCAGCTGCCCACTCGAGGTCGAAGAAGATGAGCTTGGTCTCGATCGCTGTGGACCGCTCCTGCGCCGCAGCCATCGCGGCACCGCGCTCCGGGTCGTCCGTGGCCGTCGAGAACGCCAGCATCGCGTGGTAGCCGGCGCGAGAGATCAGGTCGTTGAGCTCGGCGAGGACGTGCATCGCGTCGGCGAGCGCGCCGGCATCGAGGCCGGCGACCGTCCCGCGCCGCTCACCGAGCTGTTCGGCGAGTGCGTCGGCCTGGTCGAACAGGTCGGCCGGGGTGGCACCGTCGGGCAGGATCGAGTCGATGTCCCACGCCACGTCGGCGGCGGTCAGATCGGTGTCGGGTGTGTCGTCAACCGTGGTCATGTCCAGCAGTCTGGCGCACACATCGCGCGTCGTACAGTTGGCCCATGACAATCGGGGGAGTGATCGAGACCGCAGCGGCCGTCCGCGACGGTGAGTTGACCGCTCGACAGTGTGTCGAGGCGAGCCTGGCGGCGATCGGCGAGCGAAACCCGGCCCTCAACGCGTTCGTGCACGTCGACGCGGAGGGGGCGCTCGCTGCCGCGGATGCCATCGACGACGCCCGATCGGCCGGCCAGCCGTTGGGCGCGCTCGCCGGGGTCCCGTTCGGTGTGAAGGACCTCGAGCACTGCAGGGGCATGCCGACGACGATGGGCTCGCGTTGGTTTCTCGGTGGGGAACCGGTCGATCACGACGAGATTCACGTCGAGCGCCTCCGCGCCGCCGGTGCGATCCCGATCGGCAAGACCGCGACGCCCGAGTACGGGAACTGGGCGTACACGGCGAGCCCGGCGCTCGGCATCACCCGGAACCCCTGGAACCCGGAGCGCACCCCTGGCGGCTCCAGCGGTGGGTCGGCCGCTGCGGTGAGCGCCGGCATGGTTCCCTTCGCCACGGCGAGTGATGGCGGCGGGTCGATCCGCGGTCCAGCCGGGATGACCGGCCTCGTCGGGCTCAAGTCCAACTATGGACGGATTCCGACGTTCGGCGTGACCCACCTCGCTCAGAACGCGGTTGCCGGCGCGCTGACGACCAACGTGGCCGACCACGCCGTCCTGCTCGATGTGATGGCCGGTCCCGACGCCCGCGACCGCACGTGTCTCCCGGCGGCGGGCATCCGGTACGCCGAGGCGATCGAGTCGCTCGCCGTCGCCGGCCTCCGCTCGGCGTGGACGCCGGACCTGGGGTTCGCCATCGTCGACCCAGAGGTCTCGGCGGTCGCCGGCGCGGCGGCCGAGCGTCTCGTCGCGGCAGCGGACCTCTGCCTCGCAACGCCGCAGATCGCCTTCGACGACTTCGTCGTGCCGTACACGCGGATGGAAGGTGTCGACAAGTTCGTCGGCATCGATCCGTCGCTGTGGACGGAGCGCGCCGATGAGCTGGATCCCCGGTCTCGCGGGGGCTGGGAGTCGACCGCCGCGGTCACGCTGCCCAAGCTCGCGCTGGTCGAAGCGGAGCGGCGGCGCATCGAGCAGCAGACCGCGGCCCTGTTCGACGAGGTCGACGTGATCATGATGCCCACCTCGACGCTGCCTCCGTTTGGTGCGGCGGGGCCGATGCCGACCGAGGTCGCCGGTCAGCCCGTTCACGGGGGGATGGCGTCGGTCCTGCAGATGTTCGCCAATCTGATGAACCTTCCGGCGATCAGCGTCCCGGCTGGCCACACCGCTGACGGCCTCCCGATCGGACTGCAGATCGTTGCTTCGAGGTTCCGCGAGGACGTCTGCCTGCGCCTCGCTCGGATCGCCGAGCAGACGATGCCGTGGCCACGCCACGCGCCGTGACGGCGGGGGCTGACGTCAGCCTGCGGGCGCCTCGTCGTGCGGGACGAGCACCTGGTCGGCCACGGTGTCCATGTCGGGGTGGAGGACGCGGATCGCGGCGATCGCTACGCCGGTGGCCACCAACTGGGCGAGGATGAACGCTGGGGCATCGGCTGGTCGGATTCCGGCGAACGTGTCGGAGAACATCCGGGAGATCGTGACCGCCGGGTTGGCGAAGCTGGTCGACGACGTGAAGTAGTACGCCCCGCCGATGTAGGCGCCGACGGCGAAGGCCACGACCGACGACCGCCCTGCTCGGACCGTGAGAAAGATCACGAGCAGCAGTCCGAACGTGGCGACGCCCTCGGACAGCAGCAGGTTCCACCCGGATCGGTCGCGCGTCGACCAGTTGATCGCATCGAGGTCGAACATCAGGTTGGCGATCATGACGCCCAGAATGCCGCCGGTGGTCTGGGCGATGACGTACCAGACCGCGGTGGGAGTGTCGATGCCACCGAAGGATCGGTCGACGATGGTGACGGCGGGGTTGAAGTGGGCGCCGGACACCGCACCGAACGCGAGAATCAGAGCAACGAGCACGCCGGCGGTCGCGAACGCGTTCTGGAGCAGTTGCAGCCCGACGTCGTCGGTGAGGTTCTGGGCCATGATGCCCGAGCCGACGACGCCGGCGAGGAGGAAGGCGGTGCCGATGAACTCGGCGGTGACGCGTCGGACGTCGGGCCGCCAGCCGCGTCCACTCACGATGCGACGTCGAGCTGTTCGATCAGACGCTCGACGCGTCCGCGGATGTCGTCGCGCACGACGCGCACGAACTCGATCCCTTGTCCCGCAGGATCATCGAGGGCCCAGTCTTCGCGACGCACGCCCGGATACACGGGGCACACGTCGCCGCATCCCATGGTGACGATCACGTCGGCGATTCGCGCCTGTTCGTCGGTCCACTTCTGGGGTTGCTCGCCGGCGATGTCGATGTCGAGTTCCGCCATGGCGGCCACGGCGGCCTGATTGACCTGATCGGCGGGTTCGGAGCCGCCGGAGAACACCTCGACACGGTCGCCTGCGAGGTGACGGAGCCATCCGGCGGCCATCTGTGACCGGCCGGCATTGTGCACGCACAGGAACAGGACGGCGGGTCGGTGGGCGGGCTCGCGCGTCATGGCGTGCCCGCTGGCGCGCAGAGCAGGCTCGCGAGTTCGTCGAGTCGTTCCTGCTTGAGCCGGAACCACGCCCACTTGCCGCGCTGTTCGCGTTCGAGGATGCCGGCGTTGACCAGCAGCGTGAGGTGATGGCTCACGGTGGGTTGGCTGCGCTCGACGCTGTCGGGAAGGTCGCAAGCGCACACTTCGCCGGTGGGGGAGGTGGCGATGATCGACACCAACCGGACTCGGATCGGGTCGGCCAGTGTCTTGAGGGCGTCGGCGATCTCGGTCGCCTGTTGCTCGTCGAGCGACCCCCCGGTCGACCCACAGCAGGTCACCTGCGAAGATTTCGTATTGACGTTCATCGATTTGATGATAACATATCGACAGAAGTCAATACAACAGCCTCACGGGAAGAGAGAACACCATGCGTTTGCAACTCGCACTCAACGTCGACGACCTCGACGCCGCCATCGGTTTCTATTCGAAGATGTTCGACACGCCACCGGCCAAGCTCCGCGACGGATATGCGAACTTCGCCATCGAGAACCCGCCGCTCAAGCTCGTCCTCTTCGAGGGCGCCGGTGAGAACGGTTCTATCAACCACCTCGGCGTCGAAGTCGAGACCGCCGACCAGGTGACCGCCGCCGAGGCCCGTCTGTCTGCGAGCGGGCTCGAGACGACCGGTGTCGACGACACCGTGTGCTGCTACGCCGAGAAGGCCGAGACCTGGGTGCACGCCCCCGACGGTCACCGGTGGGAGTGGTACGTCAAGACCGGTGACGCCGAGCAGCTCGAGAACTCGATCACCACGCACGCCGCACCATCGGGCAACAGCTGCTGCCCCGCCTGACCCTCCGGAGCTAACGGAGGCGAAGGCCGGGCGTGCCGGCGCCGGAGGTGCCGATGCGGGCCGCGGCGTGGCCCGTGGCCGCGAGTTCGGTGAGGACGCCGGCGGTCTGGGAGGGGGCGACCCCGAAGACCAGGCCGCCGGACGTCTGCGCATCGGCCAACAACAGTTGGTGCACCTCGTCGTGATCCCCGACGTCGAGGAACTCGAGCGCCCAGGCGAGGTTGCGTCGGCTCCCGCCGGGCATCACGCCCTCCCCGGCGAGTTCGCGGGCCCCCGGCAGGAATGGCACGGCCTCGAACTCGACGGTCACGGTGACCCCCGATTCGAGCGCCATCCGGCCCAGGTGGCCGGTCAATCCGAATCCGGTGACGTCGGTGCATCCGGCGGCGCCGGCAGCGAGCGCAACCCGTGCGCCGACGGCGTTCAGCTTCGTCATCGAGGCGACCGCCGCAGCGGCCTGTGCGTCGGTTGCCCGTTCCGCTTTGATCGCCGTGGTCAACACCCCGATCCCGAGCGCCTTGGTCAGAATGATGTCGTCGCCAGCGCGAAGGCCGGCGTTGGTGAGGATGCGATCGGGATGGACCTCGCCGGTGACCGACATGCCGTACTTCGGTTCCGGGTCGTCGATCGTGTGTCCACCGACGATCACGAATCCTGCCTCGCTGGCGATGTCCTGCCCGCCCGCGAGCACCTCACCGAGGAGCTCGGTGGGCAGCGCGTCGACGTTCCACCCGACGAGGTTCAGCGCGAACAGTGGCCGCGCCCCCATCGCGTAGATGTCCGAGACGCTGTTGGCGGCGGCCACGCGGCCCCAGGTGCGCGCGTCGTCGACGACGGGTGTGATGAAGTCCGCGGTGGACACGAGGGCTCGGTCCGCGTCGATCTGCCAGACCGCGGCGTCGTCGCCGGTGTCCGGTCCGACGAGGAGTTCGTCGGGATGGTCTGCTTCGAGGTGGCGCACGACGTGCGCCAGCTCGCCAGGGGCGAGCTTGCAACCTCAACCGGCGCCGTGACTGAACTGGGTCAGTCGGATCCGTTCGCGGTCGTTCATGTGCACCTCCTCCCGTCGTCGTGTGGTCCGCTGGGAGTCTGGCACGCGGACGTGGTGCGGGTCAGGTTCGCCCGGCGAGTGAGGCCAGGAAGGTCAGGTCGGATGACCCGTAGGTGTCCTGGTGCACCTCGACGGCGATGACGTTGGTGCCGGCATGGATCAGACGGGGGTCGAGCGTGAACACGCGGTCGAGCCGCTCCGCCGAGTTGAAGATGGGGTCGTTGGCTCGTGTGAGGTGGTTCACACCGCTGGTCGGCATGTTGAACCGGAGTGCCTCGATGCCGTTGACGTAGACGATCGCACCGTCGTCGATGCGCAGCGTGAGCGCCAGCGAGCCCGGCGCCCCGGACGTGACGAAGGAGGTTCGGAAGTAGGTCGTCGGATGCTTCCAGCTGGCGACCGACCCGTAGCTCACGACGGTGTTCTCGTC
>JBAWHL010000297.1:0-6467 GCA_049593815.1 Ilumatobacteraceae bacterium
CGTCGACCTCCTCGACGGTGTCGACGGTGTCGACGGTCCCTCGCTGGGCCCGACCCGCGATGCGTCGACCACGGCGCGCTGACCCCGGCGCGCTGACCCCGGCGCGCTGACCCCGGTGCGCTGACCCCGGAAAGATTCTGAGCCGCTGCGCAACGTTCGGTGAACTCCGCCGAACACGTCAGGAAACACGCCCAGCAACCCACGGATCGGACCGATTCGCATCCCTACCGTGCGGCCTCCCGACAACGGGAATCCACACTTTGGGAGGAATCACCATGAAGATCCGCAGACCAGCAGCACTCGTCTTCGCCGGCGCCCTGGCGTTCGCCGCATGCGGCAGCGACGACAACGGCACGAACGACGAGCCCGTCACCACCGAGGCAATGTCCGACGACGAGATGACGGACGATGAAATGACGGACGACGAAATGTCCGACGACGAGATGTCCGACGACGACATGACGGACGATGAAATGTCCGACGACGACATGTCCGACGACGACATGACGGACGACGAGATGTCCGACGACGAGATGTCCGACGACGAGATGTCCGACGACGACATGACGGACGAGATGTCCGACGACATGATGTCGGACGCGGAGGGCGACGTGATCGTGGTCGCCGCGACCAACGGCGAACTGTCGACGTTCGTCGCCGCCGTCGACGCCGCCGGCCTCACCGCCACGCTCAGCGGCGACGGCCCGTTCACGATCTTCGCACCGAGCAACGCCGCCTTCGAGGCGTACCTCGGCGACATGGGCATGACGCTCGACGATGCGGTGGCCGACACCGCGGCACTGTCGACACTGCTCCAGAACCACGTCGTCTCCGCGGCCGATGACTCCGACATGGTGTCGGGCATGGTCGACAACCCGTTCATCAGCCTCGCCGGCAACGAGCTGCCGGTGACCGTCGACGGCGACACGATCACCATCGGCGGTGCCGAGATCATCGAGGCCGACATCTATGCCACCAATGGCGTCGTCCACGTCATCGACACCGTCATCTCGGTCTGACCCGAACCGAACCGAACGAACCGAACGTGAACATGCATCGGCCGGCCGTGCACGCCCATCGGGTGCGCCCGGCCGGCCGATCTGTGTCCGTTCGCGAAACGTCTCGGAACGTCGACGAAACACTGGCCGCTCCGGTCGACGACGCTGCGCACGAGTCGTACGGTCGCTGACATGTCGATCGACACCACCACGGACGGCGCTGGCGATGCGCACGTCGGCGACGGTTCCACTGCGAACACGCCTGCCGCAGACGACGAGGTCGCCCGGCTCGTGCATCCTCGGGCCATCCGGTGGCTTCACTGGATCAACTTCCCGCTGCTGTTCATCATGATCTGGAGCGGCATGCGGATCTACTGGGCCGAGGACGTCTACTCCATCGGCATCGGCGACTGGCAGTGGTTCGCCTTCTGGCCCGAGATCGTCTACGAGCAGTTCGAACTCAGCAGCAAGCTCGCCAAGGGCATGGCCTTCCACTTCGCGTTCGGCTGGCTGTTCGTCATCAACGGGCTGATCTACACGATCTATCTCCTGGCCACGAAGGAGTGGCGCCACCTCCTCCCCGACCGCCACTCGGCTCGAGAGGCGAAGGACGTCGTGCTCCACGACCTCCATCTGCGTGAGACCGCTCCCCCGCAGGGCAAGTACAACGCCGCCCAGCGCATCTCGTACACGATCGTCCTCGCGATGGCGGTCATCCTCGTCGTCACCGGGTTCGCGATCTACAAGCCCACCCAGCTCCACCCGCTCCCGTTGCTCTTCGGCGGCTACCAGGGGGCGCGACTGATCCACTTCGCGATGACGATCGGCCTCCTGCTGTTCTTCTTCGTCCACGTGGTGCAGGTGGTGCGTTCCGGGTGGGGGAACTTCCGCTCGATGATCACCGGCTACCAGATCGAACGCCGTGCCGGCAGCGCCTCGGTGCCCGATGCCCGCGCCGCCGCCGTCCAGCAGAACGCCGAGCAGAACAACCGACAGAACGTCCAGCAGCAGGGGGAGGTGCCGTCGTGACCCGCGATCCGAAGGACGACGTCGCCGGTCGCGAACGCGAGCTGCGTGCCCAGGTGGAGGACGCCCCGACGATCCCCGTCGATGAGTTCCGTCGCCGGTCCCGGCGCTCGTTCCTCACCGGCGCGGTCGGCATCGCCGGCGCGTACGCGGGATTCCGCTGGTTGCAGAACAGCCCGACCGAGGCCGGCATCCCCGGCCCGCTGCGATCCGCCCTCGAGGTCAACGAAGCACTGTGGACCAACCTGTCCGAGGGCCGCTCCGCACCCGAGTACCCGCTGTCGAAGGCGACCCCGATCCAGGTCAACGGACGCATCGGCATACGCGACGAGATCGACCTCGACACCTGGACCCTGCGCGTCGAGGGCCCCGACGGAGCGTTGCTCGACGAACTCGACCTCGCACACTTCGAGTCCCTCCCCCAGCACGACCTCGTGATCGAACACAAGTGCATCGAGGGCTGGTCGAGCATCGTCCACTGGGGCGGCGTGCGATTCAGCGACTTCCACGAGCGCTTCGCAGACCGGGTCGGCGACGCCCCCTACGTCAGTCTCGAGACACCCGACGGCCGGTACTACGTCGGCTGGGACACCGCCGCGATCCTGCACCCCCAGACGATCCTCGCCCTGCGCGAGGGCGGCGAGCCGCTCGACCAGGACCACGGCGCACCGCTGCGGCTGGCGACGCCGAACAAGTACGGCATCAAGTGCTTGAAGCGCATCGGTGTGATCCGGTACACGAACGAGCGCCCTGCCGACTACTGGGCCGAACGCAGCTACGACTGGTACGCCGCGCTGTGACAACCAGCCGGACCCGCGCGGCCATTGACGCGGACGTGACGAACGCTCAGCTGATCGCTGCTGAGCGGTCGTCGCCGTCGTCGTCTTCGTCGTCGACGACGATGCCCAGCGCGCCGAGCGCGATCACTCCCATCGGCACGATCTGGTCGCTCCCGATGATCGCTCCACGCAACGCGGCGCCGCCTCGGATGTCGGCGAGCGTCGATCCGTGGAGGCGCACCTCGTCCAGGCGGGCGCGCGACACGTCGATTCCAGTGAGGTCCGACGCCAACAGCGACATCCGCGTGATCGACGCCTCGTAGAACTCGCTCCCGGTGAGATCGCATCGCGTGAACTCACACCGATCGAACGACGCCATGCGGAACGACGCCGATTCGAGACGGCAGTCGACGAAGCGGACGTCGTTGAATCGGGCGTTCGACAACACGGTTCCCGAGAGTCGGCAGTCGACGAACTCGACCCTCGTCACGACCGCTCCGTCGAGCACTGCTCCTGACAGCTCACACCGTTCGAGGCGACAGTCGCGGACCGTCAGCCCCGACAGTCCGCCGCCCGTGAGCCTGACGTCGCGAAGCACCGAGCCCAGCATCGTGGCGTCGACGACGGCCCCTCCATCGAGCACATCGCCGTTCAGGGCGCCCGTCACCACGACGTCCTCCCAGGTCCCGTCGTCGACGAGCATGGCATCGCTCACGGCATCGAGTTGACGGGAGAGCCTCGGCGGGCGTGGCTGACGTGTCACCGAGCGCAACGTACTCCGCTCCCACCGAACCGGCCGTTCGACGGACCGGCGCGGACCCACGCCCACACGCACTCGACGGTTGACGTATCGTTCGTCGACTCGGCCGGATTGGTCGGCCGCAGCGCAGGTCGGGGGGAACATGCAGCAGGACACGAGCGCCAGGGTCGAGACCGTTCCAGCCGAACACCTCGCCCAGCCCCGGCTGTTCGGACGGTGGGGACTCTGGCTCACGATGGTCGGCGCGCTCAGCGTCACCGCCGGGCTCGCGTTCGGCTACGACCAGGGCGTCATCGGCGGGGCGTTGGCGTTCATGGCCGACGACTTCGGCTTCGGCAGTGTCATCGAGGGCATCGTCACCAGCTCGGTCACCCTCGGGGCACTGTTCGGAGCTCTCGGCGCCGGAACCCTCGCCGACAAGTACAGCCGCAAGCGCCTTCTCATCGCCTCCGCGTATCTCTTCGTCATCGGTGCAGTCGTCCAGGCGGTCGCCCCTGACGTGTGGGTCGCTGTGGCCGGTCGTGTCGTGATCGGCGTCGGCGTCGGCATGGCCTCCGTGGCCGCGCCGATGTACGTCGCCGAGTCGACGCCGGCCGCCACACGCGGTCGGTTCGTGTCCGGCTACCAACTGGCGATCACCATCGGCATCCTGACGGCACAGTTCGCGGACTACGTGCTCAGCGAAGACGGCACCTGGAGGTTGATGCTCGGCCTCGCCGCCATCCCAGGCGTCCTGTTGCTGATCGTCGCCTCCCCGGTTCCGTACAGCCCGCGGTGGCTGGTCTCGGTGGGCCGCCACGACGAGGCGCGTGCATCGCTGGCCAAGGTCAAGGGCACGTGGAAGCTCGACGAGGCCGTCGCGGAGATCGAGGCCGAAGTGGACAACGAACCGACCTCGGCGTGGGGCGATCTCCTGGTCGGCGGCGCCAAGCGCGCCCTCGGCATCGCGATGGGCCTCGCCATCTTCCAACAGGTCACCGGCATCAACGCCGTCATCTACTACTCCAACGAGATCCTCGCCGAAGCCGGATTCGAGACCGCGTCGGCGCAGGCCGGCGCCTCGATGATCGCGGTCGGGGTCGTCAACGTCCTCGCCACATTCATCGCGATCGCCTTCGTCGACCGGCTCGGGCGGCGGCCACTGCTGATGGCGGGCATGACCGGCATGCTGGTCGGCCTCGTCGGGCTGAGCGTGTCGTACCTCTACGACTCGAAGGAGGCCGACACGCACACGATCGTCGGCTCGCTCTCGATCATCTGGATGGTCGTGTTCATCGCGTCGTTCGCGTTCTCGCTCGGACCGGTCGTCTGGACGATCATCTCCGAGGTCTTCCCGACCCACGTCCGGGCGAAGGGCATGTCGGTGGCCACGGCCGCCAACTGGTTCGCCGCGTTCGTCCTCACGCTGGTGTTCCCGGTCCTGCTCGACTCGATCGGGTCGAGCGCGACGTTCGGGCTCCTCGCGCTGTTCACGGTGGCGGCGCTGTGGTGGACCTGGCGCTACGTTCCCGAGACGAGCGGCAAGAGCCTGGAGGAAGTCACCGAGATGCTCGCTGCACCCTCCGAGTAACGCCCGACCACCCGCTTCCTTCCACTCCTTTTCGTACTCTCGGGCGGGAACTGCTCGCGCCCAAGAGTACGAAAAGGTGTGTGTGATGCTGTGTTCAGTCGGCGGTCGGGATCGGTGCACAGTCGCTGGCGCATCCGGTGACCGACCCCTCCGAACCCGGTGTCGCAGGACGGTGCAGCACGGCGCCCGACGGCGCAACGCGAATGGTCGGCGCGTCGACCGTCGCGACACCATCGACGATCAGGCTGTACCCGCCCGCTTCGGTGGGCGGATAGCACAGCGAGATCGAGGTGCGCTCGCTGGCGTTGCCCGCGGTCCGACGCCCACCCTCCATGCGGAGTGCGTCGCCGTCCCAGACGGGTGTGACGGCGACGATGTGCGGTGTCTGGTCGTCGCTGACCGTCAGCAGATACGCCCAGCCGTAGTCCGATGTGGCGGCCTGCAGATCGTCGAGGGCGACAGGAATGCTCATGAGCCCACCGTACGGAACCCCACCATCGGGCACCAGCGGAATCTGTGACACCTCCGAGAATCCCGACATACCCGACCCGATTGGTCGGGAATCCCGCTATCGTCGCGATGAACACGCCCGGACACCAGCTCCGAGCACGCCCGTACACGCAGATCCACACAAGGAGTTCCACCATGGCCGTCCGTCTCGGCGACATCGCCCCCGACTTCACCGCCCCCACCACACAGGGCGACATCAGCTTCCACGAGTGGCTCGGCGACTCGTGGGGCGTGCTGTTCAGCCACCCGAAGGACTTCACACCGGTCTGCACGACCGAGCTCGGCTACGTCGCCAAGATCAAGCCGGAGTTCGACAAGCGCAACGTCAAGGTCATCGGCCTCTCGGTCGACCCGGTCGACAGCCACCTGAAGTGGGAGGCCGACATCGAGGAGACCCAGGGCACCGCGGTCAACTTCCCGATGATCGGTGACCCCGAGCGCAAGGTCGCCGACCTCTACGACATGATCCACGAGAACGCCAACGACACCCTCACGGTGCGTTCCGTCTTCGTCATCGGTCCCGACAAGAAGGTGAAGCTGACCCTCACCTACCCAGCATCGACCGGCCGCAACTTCGACGAGATCCTGCGGGTCATCGACAGCCTGCAGCTGACCGCTGACCACAAGGTCGCCACGCCGGCCAACTGGAAGGACGGCGAGGACGTCATCATCGTCCCGGCCATCTCCGACGACGAGGCCACGACGCTGTTCCCCGCCGGCTGGAACCCCGTCAAGCCCTACCTGCGCGTCACCAAGCAGCCGAACAAGTAATCCCCGCGCCAGGTACCCGCCTGGACCCGAATTGTGCGTGAATCCGGTCGCTG
>JBAWHL010000298.1:0-7571 GCA_049593815.1 Ilumatobacteraceae bacterium
GCCGTAGACGAGTTGGTCGCTCCGGAAGCGGTCGGACATGAAGGCGACCGACAGTCCAATGCACGCCGCAGCGACCAGCAGGACGATGATCGCATCCGCCCGCTGCAGCCCCGAGCGGTCGTCGCTCACACGGCCGGCCGCACCGCTCGGGCCCAGGTCCGGCGTGTCCACGTGAGCGCCGGTGGACACCGTGACACCCAGCGCCGATCGCACGAGCGCGACGGCGCCATAGGCAATGACCCCGACGGAGGCCACCAGCAGCGACCACGTCTGCCCGACGAGCGAGACGATCAGGGCGGGACCGTTGGATGCCTGATCCATCACCTCGCCCACGGAGTTGGTGTCGCTCGGAACGTTCCACAACTGATCGACCAGCCAACTGGTGTAGAGCACCATCGAGAGGATCGACACGATGGTGACCGCGACCCCCGCTGCCGCCTCGTACCAGGTCAATCGACGCCGAACGAGAGCGAACACGACCATCCCGACGACGGCGACGGCCAGCGGCAACATTCGGCTGTGCGCGCCGAACGCGACACCTGCGAGCACCCCGGCGAGGGCTGCCCGTCGGAGGCTCGGCGCATCGTGGAATCGCAGGACGGCCACGAGCGTGGCGAGGTAGGCGGGCAGCACCAGCGACTCGGAGAACACGAAGTTCGAGGTCAGCAGGACAGCCGGCGACAGCGAGACGAGCGTTGCCCCGACGGCAGACCACCAGGCCGACATCGACGTCAGGCGACGGACGAGGACGACCATCAACACAGCCGCGAGTGCTCCGAGCACCGCGTTGAGGACGAAGGCGGCCTGCAGCACCGTCGCCGGGTCGTCGGTGAACCAGTGGATCGGCGAGAGCAGCGTGCCGAACAGCGGTCGCCACACGCTGTGGTTGTGCATGTTCCAGCGCGTGCCACCGCCGACGAATCGCGCAATGGCGAGCTGGGCGGGCTCATCGGGCCACACCGCGAACTGCTCGTGCCCCCGAGACACCCACAGTCGGGCGGCGAACACCACCGCCGCACTGGTGACGGCCGCGAGGACCCGATCACGCCGGTTGCCGCCGAGCGGGACGTGGTCGGCGGACATACCAGGACGAGTCAATCGCGCGGAGGCGCCGGTTTCAGCGCGGTGACCTCGATCTCGATCTTCATGCGCGGGTCCGCGAGCCCGACGACGAGCATCGTCGCCGCCGGTCGAGCGTCGGCGAAGTAGGTGCGCAGCGACGGCCAACACGGCTCGAAGTCGTCCGCGTCGGGCACGTAGTACTTCACGCGGACCACGTCCGCAGCACACGACCCGGCCTCGACGAGCGCCGCATCGATGTTGGCCAGCGCCTGGTCCGCCTGCGCGACGACATCGTCGGAGATCGTCATCGACGCGTAGTCGAATCCGGTCGTTCCGGCGACGAACACCCACCGGCCGTCGACGAGTGCACGCGAATATCCGATCTGCTGCTCGAAGGTGCTTCCCTGACTGATCCGTTGGCGAGGGTTCATCACACGGATCAGCTTCGCGCAGGGCGACCCGGCCTAACCTGCCGGATATGTCAGCCCTCCTCGCCGTGTCCGGCGCATGAACGACCGCCTCATCTCCGCCGAATTCTGGCGGCAACCCCTGTCCGACCGTATGGCGGAGTTCATTCCGATGCGCGAAGCGAGCCCGTTCGTCGAAGCGTCCTTCGTCAACGAGATGACCGGCACCACCGAACGGTTCTGGGCGACGACTCGCTACGCGGAAGTGATGGAGATCACCAAGCGCCCGAAGGACTTCTGTTCCGGCAAGGGTGCCGTCTCGATCCCCGACCTGCCGCCCGAAGCGCTCGAGTTCTTCGGATCGTTCATCAACATGGACAACCCGCGACATGCTCGGCAACGCTCGATCGTCGGCCGGACCTTCTCCCCCACCGACCTCCACAACGTCCTGGAGTCCGTCGAGACGATCTGCTCGGACCTGATCGACGACTTCTGTGAGCGGGGCGAGGTCGACCTCGTCGAGGTCCTGTCGCAGCCGTTCCCGCTGCTCGTCCTCTGCGACATGATGGGGATCCCCCGCAGCGAGTTCCAGACGGTGCTCGACGCGACCAACATCATCCTCGGCGGCGGTGATCCCGAGTTCATCGGTGAGGGCGACCCGATGATGGCGATCCTCGGAGCCGGCATTCAGCTCACCGAGTTGATGAACGACCTCGCCGACGAGCGCCGCAAGAACCCGACCGACGACCTCACGTCGAAGCTCGTCCACAACGACATCGACGGCGACATGCTCGCGGAGAGCGAGATCGCGCCGTTCTTCATCCTGCTGGCCGTCGCCGGCAACGACACGACCCGCACCGCCATCAGCCATGGGATGAACCTGCTGTCGCAGAACCCCGAGCAGCGCCGGATCTGGCAGAACGATCTCGACGGCGTGACCGCGTCGGCGGTCGAGGAGATCGTGCGCGTCGCATCACCGGTGACGTTCATGCGTCGCACGGCGACCGGCAACGTCACGGTCGGCGACCACGACTTCGTCGAAGGTGACAAGGTCGTCATGATGTACGGCGCAGCGAACCGTGACCCTCGGGTGTTCGACGACCCGGAGGTCTTCGATGTTCGCCGCAACCCGAACCCGCACCTGGGCTACGGCGGCCCCGGTCCACACTTCTGCCTCGGCGCGCACCTCGCCAGGCGTGAACTCTCCGTGGTGTTCCGTCAGCTGCTGACCCGTCTGCCCGACATCGAACTGGCCGGCGACCCCGTGCCGCTCGAGGTCGCAGGCGTTCCCCTCGTCGGTGGCATCAAGCACCTGCCGGTCACGTTCACCCCGACAGCTCGAACGGCGCGCTGAGCCCGGACCACTCATTTCGACGGACTCGGTCGCCTGCGGTGAGGCGACCGCGTCGGGGGGCGCCACTGGCGGCCCGGCCATCACGGCTCAGGCGTTGGGCACGAGTCTGCACGACGTGCCTGGGTGGGCGATGGGAGTCTCGATCTCCCGACCTCCACGGTGTGAACGTGGCGCTCTTCCAGCTGAGCTAATCGCCCCTGAGGGAACCCACAAGTTAGCAGCGCGGGACGCTGAGTCACTCGGTGATCGCTGGATTTCAACCCGTGACGTCGATGCACGCCACGCCCATTCCCTGACGGTCCTGGTGCGGCTCGGTGCCGACGGGACACCTGCCACCGAACGGCACCAACGCCCCGACCACCAGGTCGATGGTCTCGTCACGGGTGCATGACACCTCGCGGGCGAACCCGTTGGGTTCGATCTCGACGCAGGAGCCGATGCGCAGCAGACCGTCGGGTGCGGGCGGTTCGGCGGGCTCGGTGAACTGGGCCAGCACGAACACCCCGATCACCGCGATCGTCGCGAAGAAGAGCAGCGAACGCCATGGAACACGAGCGGGCTCGTGGACGGTCGGCATCGCTGCACGGGCAGCCTCAGCTTGATCCGGAGCCGACGCTCGGGGAGCCGACGACCCGACGGCTGAACCGGTACGCAGCGTCGCGTCGTAGACCGCACGTCGCGCCGGATCGCTCAGGACCCGGTAGGCCTCGTTGATCGCGGGCATTGTCCGGTCGTCGCCCCCGGACGTCGGTGCCCGGTCAGGATGGTGAGCGCGCGCCATGCGGCGATAGGCCTCGCGGATCTGCTCGTACGTCGCGTCCGGCGCGAGCGCGAGGAGGTCGTAGTGCGTGGGCGACGCCACCGGGTTCAGCCCGACGCCGAGGTGTCAGTACCCGGCATCGACATCGACGACACCGATCAGTTCCTCGCCGCGAGCGAACCGCCGCACGTTGTCGGTCACACGCTGCGCGAGCAACGGCCTGGCCATGTCGGGCGTGTTGCCGACGTGCGGCGTGATGATGCAGTTCGGCATTGACCACAACGGATGACCGGCAGGCAACGGCTCGGGGTCGGTCACGTCGAGCCCTGCCCCAGCGATCATTCCCGAACGCAGAGCTTCGACGAGATCATCGGTGACGATGTGGCGACCACGGGCGACATTGACGATCCACGCGTGCTCCTCCATCAGCCCGAACTCGTCGAGGCTGAACATCCCCTCGGTCTCCGGGGTCAGCGCCAAGGCGAGCACGACGAGGTCGGCCCCAGGCAGCGCATCGGCGAAGCGATCGGCCTCGAGGACTTCGTCCACGCCGTCCATGTGCTGCGCGTTGTTCCGGACGACGGTGATGTGACAGTGCCACGGCTGGAGCAACCGCACGAGGGATTCCGTGATCCCGCCACCGCCGAGGATGGTGACGCGCCCGTCGAGCAGATTGCGACCAGCAGGACCGGTCCATTCGTCGGCTCGCGCGTAGTGGCTCAGGTTCCGCAGCCCCGCCGCGCCCAGGGCCAACGCCATCTCGGCGACCGGCTCGGCGTACACGCCCTTGCCACAGGTCCAGATCCGGTCGTGGTCGAGGTGATCGACGAAGTTCTCGATGCCGGCGAACGGCAGCTGCACCCAACCGATCGGGTGCTGTCGCAGCACCGCAGTGAGGCTGGACACGTCACGCGCATTGGCCCACACGACCGCGTCAGCGTCGGCCGCAGCGACCAGTTGGCCGCCGCCGGCCTGGACGGCATCGGCCAGCCATTCCGGAGCGGGGTCCGGGCCGAGGTGGATTCGTGGGGCTTCGCTGTGCGTCATTGGAGCACCGACGGTACTTCGTGCGATCACGGGCCCGCTCGATGGGGCAAGATGTCGGCATGACCACCACAGCTCCTGTCGTCCGCACGGTCGGTGTTCCTCGTGAGGTGAAGACCGCGGAACATCGCGTCGCGATGACCCCCGACGGCGTCCGCGAGTTCGAACGGCACGGCATCGACGTGCTCGTCGAGTCCGGAGCCGGTGAAGGTGCCTCGATCACCGACGAGGACTACGTCTCGGCCGGCGCCACGATCGTGCCGACCGCGGCTGATGCGTGGTCGCAGGAGATGGTCGTCAAGGTCAAGGAACCGCAGCCGTCCGAGTACGGGTATCTCCGCGAGGACCTGACCCTGTTCACCTACCTCCACCTGGCGGCGTATCCGGGTGTCGCTGACGCTCTGCTCGCGTCGAAGGCCACCTCCGTCGCATACGAGACGGTGCAGTTGGCCGACGGTTCCCTGCCGTTGCTCGCACCGATGAGCGAGGTCGCTGGCCGGCTCGCCCCGCAGATGGGCGCCCACT
Source organism: Ilumatobacteraceae bacterium (assembly GCA_049593815.1). Classification (GTDB taxonomy): domain Bacteria; phylum Actinomycetota; class Acidimicrobiia; order Acidimicrobiales; family Ilumatobacteraceae; genus Sva-07. Next base: position 5,153 of record JBAWHL010000298.1, read on the forward strand.
ACCTGGAGCGGCACAACGGTGGCCGCGGCGTGTTGATGGGTGGCGCACCCGGGGTCCGCCCCGCCAAGGTCGTCGTGCTCGGAGCTGGAAACGTCGGTTGGAACTCGGCATGGATCGCTGCGGGCATGGAAGCGGAGGTCGTGCTGGTCGACAAGAACCTCGACCGCCTCCGGTTCGTCGACCAGATCCACCGCGGGCGAATCATGACGTCGGCGTCGAACCGTGGGGCGATCGAGCGCGCGGTGCTCGACGCCGACTTGGTGATCGGTGCCGTGCTCGTCGCCGGTGGGCGCGCTCCCGTGGTCGTGAGCGAGGAAATGGTGCAGCAGATGAAGCCGAGATCGGTGATCGTCGACGTTGCCGTCGATCAGGGAGGATGCATCGCGACGACGCGCGAGACCACCCACGCGGAACCGACGTACGTGGTCCACGACGTCGTGCACTACGCCGTCGGCAACATGCCCGGTGCGGTGCCCTACACGAGCACCTACGCGCTGACGAACGCCACGCTCCCCTTCCAGCTCGACGTTGCGCTGCACGGCGCACTGGGCGCGGCCCGCCGCGATCCGGCCATGGCCCACGGCCTCAACACACTCGGCGGCGCGCACACCAACGCGATCGTCGCCGACTCACTCGGCGCCACCGCCATCGACCCGCTCGTCGCCTGACCGAGCCCGAACCGCCACGGTGATCTGCGCGACGTCACCGATCGGCCCCGTCAGACAGTGACCTGGAACTGAGATGCGCCGGGTCAGTCGTCGACGGTGGGCGTCTGTCGTTGGCGTTTGGTCTCGCTGCGTTGCTTCTTGGCGTCGACGCGACGGCGTTGCGACCCGCGGGTCGGTTTCGTCGCCCGGCGGCGACGAGGGACATGGAGCGCACCGCGCAGCTTCTCGGCCAGTCGTTCTTCGGCCACCGCGCGGTTGCGGAGCTGGGACCGCTCGCTGTCGGCGGAGATGCGTACGACCGATCCGAGCTTGTCGATCACGCGACGCCGCTGCGAGTCGTTGAACGCGGCGGACGTCTGCACGTCGAAGGTCAGCTCTGCGCGCGTCGCGGTCTTGTTGGCGTGCTGGCCACCGGGGCCGCCCGACGCGGCGAAACGGACGTCGAGTTCATGGCGCGGCACACGGACCGAGTCGGTCACCACCAGCCTGTCGTCGTTCGTTCCCACGCCTCCATCCTGCCCGATCCGATGCCGTACGGTTCGGGCATGTCAGACATCAAGCTCGGCTACACGACCGGATACTGGTCCGCAGGGCCGCCATCGGGCGCGCTCGACGCGGTCGCGGAGGCCGCGCGGCTCGGCTTCAACTCGGTGTGGACCGCGGAGGCGTACGGCTCCGATGCACTCACCCCCCTCGCATGGTGGGGTGCACACACCGAGACGCTCAAGCTCGGCACCTCGATCATGCAGATGTCCGCACGCACGCCGGCTGCCACGGCGATGGCAGCCATCACGATGGACCACCTGTCGAACGGCAGGTTCATCCTCGGCCTCGGCGCGTCGGGCCCGCAGGTGGTCGAGGGTTGGTACGGCGAGCCCTACCCGCGTCCGCTCGAACGCACCCGCGAGTACATCGCGATCGTGCGTGACATCATCCGGCGCGACGGGCCGGTCGAGTTCCACGGTCGCCACTACGACCTGCCGTACACCGGTGACGACGGGGCCGGGCTCGGCAAGGCGCTCAAGTCGACCGTCCACCCGTTACGCGACGAGATCCCGATCTACCTCGCGGCGGAGGGCCCCAAGAACGTGTCGTTGTCGGCCGAGATCGCCGACGGTTGGCTCCCGCTGTTCTTCTCACCGAAAGAAGACGCCTGGTACCGCGAGCGACTCCAGATCGGGTTCGACACCAGCGGCGAACCCGACAAGGCCGCCCGGTTCGAGGTCGCCTCGATGCTCACGATCATCCCCGGCGACGACGTGGAGGAATGCGCGAACCTGATGCGGCCGATGCTGGCGCTGTACGCCGGCGGCATGGGAGCGAAGGGCGCCAACTTCCACTTCGACGTGTTCGCCCGGATGGGATGGGAAGGAGTCGCGACGCAGGTCCAGGAGCTGTACCTCCAGGGCAAGAAGCAGGAGGCCGCTGCCGCTATTCCGCTCGAGATGGTCGAGGACGTCGCATTGGTCGGCCCGCCCGACAAGATCCGCGACGACCTTGCGAAGTGGCGGGAGACCTGCCTCACGACCGTGCTGCTCAGCGGTCGGGCCGATCAGCTGGAGATGCTCGCCGGCCTGGTCAACGGCTGACCCGACGTCGACGGCGACGCGTGACGGCTCGTTCCAGCACCTTCTCGGCAACCGCCGCGCCCTGCTCGAGACCGGCCTCGATGCCCATCGGGTAGTGAATGCCGCCGTACAACCGGGAGATCGCCGCCTCGTCGGCCGCTTGCCGGAACGAGGTGAACGTCC
>JBAWHL010000299.1:0-2165 GCA_049593815.1 Ilumatobacteraceae bacterium
ATGCCCGCTGGCTCGGCGTTCGCCTCGACGAGCTGCTCGCCGAGGCCGGGGTGCAGCCGGGGGCGACGCAGGTCGTCGGCCGTTCGGTCGACGGGTACACCTGCGGTTTCCCGATCGAAGCAGCCACGGATGGCCGCAACGCACTCGTCGCCTTCGGGATGAACGGCGAGCCGCTGCCGCTCGAGCATGGCTTCCCGGTGCGTCTGATCGTGCCCGGTCTCTACGGGTACATCTCCGCGACCAAGTGGTTGACGGAGATCGAGCTGACGACGTTCGAGGAGGTCGAGCAGTACTGGGTGCCGCGCGGCTACGCCGACCGGGCGCCGATCAAATTGATGAGCCGCATCGACTCCATCGACGGGCTCGGAACCCTGACCCGGAACGCGGACGGCATGGCGGCGATCGGGGGCGTGGCGTGGGCCCAGACCCGTGGCATCAGCGCCGTCGAGGTCCAGATCGACGACGGCGAGTGGCAGCCGTGCGAGATGGGCGCCGCGTTGAACGACGACACCTGGCGCCAATGGGCGTTCCGGTGGTCACCGGCCGCCGCTGGTCGCACGTCGATCCGATGTCGCGCAATTGATGGAAATGGAGTGATCCAAACCGACGCACGATCCGAACCACTCCCAGACGGTGCCTCCGGGCATCACCAGATCGTGGTCTTCGTCGAGTGATCCGCCCCCCGGTTCGCACGGCGAGAACCACACCCTCGCTGCCCCGCAGCGTGAACACACCCCCCAACGAACACCAACAACAAGGAGTTCCCCTCATGAAGAACCGCAATCGATCAATCAAACTGATGGCAGCGGTGGCCTCGCTGACACTGGTCGCCGCAGCCTGCGGGAGTGACGCCGACGACTCGGTGTCCACCGACGCTCCGACCGCCACCGATGCAGATGCCCCGGTCGTCACCGACGACATGTCCGACATGGACGAAGAGGGCCCGTTCGGACCGGCGTGTGACGCAGTGCCGACCGAGGGCGAAGGTTCCTTCGCCGGGATGACCGACGACCCCGCAGCGACCGCAGCCTCGAACAACCCGCTGCTCTCGACGCTGGTGACCGCCGTGACCGAAGCCGGGCTCGTCGACACGCTGAACAGCGATGGACCGTTCACGATCTTCGCTCCGACCAACGATGCGTTCGCAGCGATTCCCGCTGACGACCTCGATGCGGTCCTCGCCGATCAGGAACTCCTGACCTCGATCCTCACCTACCACGTGGTCGCCGGGGAGAGCCTCGACGCCGCAGCGCTCGGTTCGGCCGGATCGGCCGCGACCGTCAACGGTGCAGAGCTCGAGTTCGGCAGCGACGGCACGACCGTCAACGGTGTCGACGTGCTCTGCTCGAACGTCGTGACCGCCAACGCCACGGTGCACATCATCGGTGAGGTGCTGATGCCGCCCGCAGACGACATGGATGACATGGACGAAGGCGACATGGACGAGATGGAGGGCGCTGCCCTCGCTCCCAGTGGCCCGCTGTGTGAAGCCGTGCCCGCCGACGGCGAAGGTTCCTTCGATGGCATGACCGATGACCCCGCCGCCACTGCAGCGTCGAACAACCCGGCCCTGTCGATCCTCGTGAGCGCCGTTGCCGAAGCTGGCCTCGTCGACACGCTGAACAGCGATGGACCGTTCACCATCTTCGCTCCTGCGAACCCGGCCTTCGAGGCCATCGATCCGGCCACGTTGGACGCAGTCCTCGCTGACCAGGACCTGCTGACCTCGATTCTGACCCTGCACGTCGTCGCCGGTGAGAAGCTGTCCAGCGAGGACCTCGCCGGGATGGACTCGGTGACCACGGTCAACGGTGCGGACATCACCTTCGAAGTCGAAGACGATGGCTCGCTCATGGTCAACGGACAGGCGACCGTCGGCTGTGCCGATGTGGCCACGGCCAATGCCACGGTCCACATCATCGATGCGGTGCTGATGCCGTCCTGAACACTCCCGATCGGTTGATGCCGATCACCTGAATCCTGCCGGTGGCGGGGAGGCCCCGCGCCTCCCCGCCATCGCCGCGTCCCGCCCGACCACCCCATCCGCCATCCCACACCCACCAACCGCCATCCCCACACCCACCATCCGTCATCCCACCCACCATCCGTCATCCCACCCACCAGCCCCGACCAACCTCACTGAAATTCTGAGCCAGGATCGAGGC
>JBAWHL010000300.1:0-7129 GCA_049593815.1 Ilumatobacteraceae bacterium
GGAACTGTTCCCGCCCGAGAGTACGAAAAGGGTTGAAACTTTGGTCGGGTGAACATAGAGTCGGGGTTCGTGGACGTTGCCGAACCCGTACGCGCGCTCTCGGACCGCGACACGCCGGCACCCGGGCGAACGCGCCGCAACCGCGGGTCAGAGGTCGTGCGGAGCGCGCTGATCAACGCGGCGATCGGCGAGTTCGCGGCGCACGGGTTCGAGGGCGCCTCGACCCGACGCATCGCGGATGCCGCCGACGCCCATCAATCGCAGATCAAGTACCACTTCGACACCAAGGACGTGCTCTGGCAGCGCTGCGTCGACGTCCTGATCACCGAACTCGACGACGCGGTCCGCGACCGCCTCGATCCGACGAGCACCGACCCCCGGGCCGGGTTCGAGGCGACGATTCGCGGACTGGTGCACTTCGCTGCCAAACGCCCCGAGCTCAACCGAATCATGATGCAGGAGGCGACGAGCGCCAGCGATCGCCTGACATGGCTCGTCGACACCCTGCTCCGCGACCGATTCACCTCGATGACGGACTCGTGGAGCTCGCTCGTCGACGCCGGACTCGCCGCCCCGATCGACGTCGATCTGATTTACCACACCATCGTCGGCGCGGCGTCGCTGATCTACGCGAACGCACCCGAAGCCGAGCTCTTCGGCATCGACCCGTCGGCGCCGAGCCTCGTCGACCGGCATGCCGATGCCCTCGTCGCGATGTTCCTGCGCCCACACCCCGAACAGCGGTCACGAACCGACCACGGGGCGCGCTGAGCGCAGCGCTCGAGAGGACCCATGGTGCAGCACCAGCTCGAACTCGGATACATCATCCTCGAACTCCCCGACCCCGAAACCGTCAGCGCCGTGTTCGCTGACGTCGTCGGTCTCCACCGCACCGACACGCCGAACGGCATCGCCTGGCGCAACGACGACCGGGCGCAACGAGTCCTGGTCACGGCGGGACCTGCCAACGACGCCGTCGCGGTCGGCTTCGAGGCCGTCGACGACGCTGCGTTCGAGGCGACCGTCGCGACGCTTCGTTCCATCGGATGTGATGTCACCGACGGGACCGCTGCGGAGCTCGCCGAGCGCCGCGTGGACCGCCTCGCGCGGACGACCGCACCGTGGGGCGTCGCCATCGAGCTCGTGGTCGGAATGGAGCTCGCCGACGCGCCGTTCGCGTCGGATCTGGTCCCTGGCGGCTTCCACACCGACGGCGTCGGGTTCGGGCACGTCGTGTTCGCGAGCCAGGACCTCGATGTCGCGGAACGCTTCATCGTCGGCGGGCTCGGCTTCGGCCGGTCCGACTGGCTGGCGATGGAGGTCGCCCCCGACTTCGAACTCAACGTTCGCTTCTTCCACTGCAACGAGCGGCACCACAGCCTCGCCTGCGCACTCGTCCCGTTCGCGGTTCCGCAGCGGCTGCACCACATCATGTTCGAGACCAACGAACGCGACGACGTGGGGACCGCGTTCGACCGCGCCTGGGCGACCGACCTGGCGATTCCCAACGGGCTGGGATGCCACGACAACGACCGGATGTTCAGTTTCTACCTGGAGACCCCCGCCGGGTTCCAGGTCGAGGTCGGTCACGGCGCACGCGTGATCACCGACGACTGGGACGACGATCGCCGGTACGACGCGATCAGCATCTGGGGCCATCAGCCGCTGCGGTAGCGCCACATGAACTCACCACACGAACTCGAACCTGCGAAAGGGACCCCATGAAACTCGCCAACCTCGACGGACGCCTCGCTCTGATCGTCGACGACGGTGTCGTCGACGTCGCCACGGCGTCGGACGGCCGATTCGGCCCCAACCCGATGGATGCCTACACCGACTGGGCTGCGTTCGCCGACTGGGCCGCCGGCGTGCGGGCCGCCACGGGCCCGCTCGACCACGCCGCGCTGCGCTGTCCGACGCCGTCGCCCCGCCAGGTGTTCGCCATCGGCCTGAACTACCGCGCCCACGCCGAGGAATCGGGCATGGCGATCCCGGCGGTGCCGGCGACGTTCACCAAGTTCCCGGCGTCGCTCGGTGGCCCGTTCGACGACATCGAGATCGCCGAGCCGACCGTCGACTGGGAGGTCGAGCTGGTCGCCGTCATCGGTCGAACGGCTGACCGGGTCGCCGAGGCCGACGGCTGGGATCACATCGCCGGACTCACGATCGGCCAGGACATCAGCGACCGCACGCTGCAGTTCGCTGCCGGGGCGCAGTTCTCCCTCGGCAAGTCACGGCGCGGCTACGGGCCGATGGGACCGTGGATCGTCACACCCGACGAGTTCGCCGACCGCGACGACGTGATGATCGGCTGCTCGGTCGACGGCGAGGTCGTCCAGCAGGCGAGCACGAGCGACCTCGTGTTCTCGATCCCGCAACTCGTCGCGGAACTGTCGAGCGTCTGCCCACTGTGGCCGGGCGACATCATCTTCACGGGGACACCCGCCGGCGTCGGCGTCTCCCGCAAGCCGGCGCAGTTCCTGCAGCCCGGCTCGGACCTCGTCTCCTGGTGTGAGGGCATCGGCGAGATCCGCAACCGCTGCGTCGCTCCCCGCCCCTGATCATCCCCCGGTCCGTGTCGTGCGGGACCGGAAGGTGATCAAAGGTGATCAAAGGTGGTCAAAGGTGATCAGCCGCCGGCTCGAGCGCGCTCGTAGGTGAGGATCTCCGCGGCCCAGTTCGAGACCTTCTCGCGCGGGATCGACCGGCGCTGCGGCCATGGTCGATCGAGATCGACCGCGGCACCGCGGCTGATCACGGCTCGCAACCGTGACCGGTCCTGCAGCACCGTGACGTCGGCTGCCGGGTCACCGTCGACCACGAGGAGATCGGCGCGGGCGCCCGGCTCGACGACGCCCAGCTCACCCTGCATGCGCATCGCGATCGCATTGTTCCGGGTCGCGCAGGAGATCGCTTCGACGGGGCTGAGCCCCAGCTCCTGGACGAACACCTCCATCTCGCGGGCGTGCCAGTGCCCGTACGGCGTCAGCGCGAAGCCGCTCTCGGACCCGCACAGGATCGGGACGCCGGCATCGTGGGCGGAACGCATCATCGCTGCGGTGGCCTTGATCTCGCCGCGGAAGATGTCCTGCATTCCGATGCCCGCGCCGACCGTGGCGCCGTGGTCGGCGAGGTTCGCGAGGAACGTGAAGGTCGGGCAGATCGCCGCGCCGTTGTCGATGATCGCCTGCAGCCCCTCGTCATCGATGTAGGACGCGTGGAGAATCAGATCGACACCGGCGAGCGCGGCGTCGAGCGTGGACGAGGCGTTGCGGCAATGAGCGGTGACGGGCACGCCGAGCGCATGAGCGGTGTCGCAGACGGCCTTCATCTCGTCGCGGGTCCAGACCTGCAACTCGCCGGGCTTGGTGGGGATCGACCCGGTCGCGTGGATCTTGATCCAGTCGGCACCGTTCTTGATCTGTCGGCGGGTCTCGGTGACCATCTCGTCGGTCGTGTTGACGACAGCGGCGTACCCGACCTTGCCGTGGTCGGGGATCAGGCGGCCGGCGGTTCCGCCGACCGAGGTCAGCAGGGCCTGCACCCCGGTGGCGATCCGGGGACCGGGGAACGCTCCCGACTCGACGACGTCGCGGATCTCGGGGCCGATGCCCATCACCGTGTCGGGGTCCATGATCGACGTCACGCCGGCGAGCAGGAGTTTGGGCAGATTGAACAGCGTCACCATCGCGGCCGTCGTCGGCGGACGATGGAAGAACAGCTCGTCGTTGGACTGCACGTCGTCGAAGGTCACGTGGCAGTGCGCGTCGATCAGGCCAGGCATGATCGTCATGCCGTCTGCGTCGATCCGCTGAGCACCGGCCGGGACGTCGAGCGTGCCCTGCGCTCCGACGGCGAGGATCGCATCGCCATCGATCAGCACGTCGGTCCCCGGGCGTGGCGCGGTACCGGTGCCGTCGATCAGCGAGCCGTTCGAGACGTGGATGACCGAGGACGAGTTGTCGATGTTGTCTGGCATGTCGTGACCCCTTGCGCTACCGGAACGTCGCTGGTCGGAAGCGTCGTCAGAACACTAGCGACGCAGCTCGTACTGTCGCCCACCAGCGTGGCATGCTGAACGTCATGAAGCGAGCGCTGGTCACAGGAGGCGCCTCCGGCATCGGTGCCGCGTGCGCGGCGGTTCTCGCCCGCGACGGCTGGGATGTCGTGTGCGCCGACCTCCAGGAGGGCGACGGCATTCGCCGTCTCGACGTGACCGACGAGGCCGCGTGGGACACCCTCCTCGACGAGCTCGGACCGCTCGACGGGCTGATCACGAGCGCCGGCATCCGCACGCGCAGCATGATCGTGGACACCTCGCTCGAGGAGTGGGAGCGGCACATGCGGGTCAACGTCACCGGCACCTGGTTGGCGATCCGGGCCTTCCTGCGCGCCGTCCCGTCCGGCGACGACCGCCCCCGCGGGATCGTCACGATCGCCTCGGTGAACGCCACGATTGCCGTGCCGGGACAGGCCCACTACGTCGCGTCGAAGGGGGCGATCGCCTCGCTCACCCGTGCCGCAGCGTTGGAGGGCGCCCCGATGGGCGTGCGGGCCAACGCCATCGCTCCCGGCCCGATCCGCACACCGATGGCCGGCGAGCGCCTGCGGGACCCCGAACAGGTGCGCTGGCTCACCGGCCGCGTGCCGTTGGGCCGCGTCGGCGAAGCCTCCGAGATCGGCGAGCTCGCCGGATTCCTCGTGTCCGAGCGAGCGTCGTACGTGACCGGCGAGGTCGTCTACGCCGACGGAGGCTGGGCTGCCAACGCGGTCTGAGAGCAGAAGGGAATCGACACATGACCTATGAGGTGCAACTCGACAGCGACGAGTGCGTGAGTTCCGGCCGGTGCGTCGCGACCACGCCCGAGTTCTTCGCATTCGACGACGACGAGATCGGGACGATCCGACCAACGGGACCGCAGCCCGACGACGACGCGCTGTTGCGCATCGCCCGTCAGTGCCCGAGCGGCGCCATCAAGCTGTTCGACGACGGCGTCGAGATCGAGATCTGAGCCGTCGAGCGAGACGCCTGCCCAGGCGCCGTCAGCGGTCGAGCCGCAGCAGGCGGCGGGCGTTGTCGTCGTAGGCCTGGACGAACGGGATCTGATCGGACTCGGTCGGGGCGTCCCAGCCAGCGAGGTTGGTCCCCACCACCAGGCGATCACGGCCGACCTTGCGTTCCAGCAGGTACAGCGAGTCATCGTCGTGGACGTGGTTGTCGAACCACATCCGTTGCATCGCTGCCTGGAAGTCGACGGGACGTTCGCGAGCCCACGGACGAGTCCGGCCCTGGTGTTCGAGACGACCCAGCATGTACGCGCACGCTCCCCCACCGTGGGACATGCAGATGTCGAGTCCGGGGTGTCGATCGAGCACCCCGCCGTAGATCAGGCACGCCATGGCGATCGTCTCGTCGAACATGAATCCCACGGAGAGGTCGAGGTCGTACTTGCGGATGCGCGCGTCGCGCAGCGGCCCGTCGATGCCCCACGGTGCGGGATGGATGAAGACCGGGACGTCGAGCTCGACTGCTGCGGCCCAGAACGGGTCGAGCCGTTCGTCGTCGAAGTCGGTGCCGAAGTCGGTCCCGATGTACGCCGCGACCAGGCCGAGGTCACCGACGGCGCGCCGCAGTTCGACGACCGCCGCGTCGACGTCCTGCATCGGGAGCTGTGCGGCCCCACGGAAGCGGTCGGGATGGCCGGCGACCACCGCCGCGAGCTCGTCGTTGTGCCACCGGCAGAACTCCGCGGCGACCGGTGCCTCGATGTGGTGGAAGTAGGTGATCGGATTCGGCGACAACATCTGCAGGTCGATGCCGAGGTGGTCGTTGACCCGCAATCGAACGTCCGGGTCCATGAACGGCGTTCCCCGGTAGTCGACCCCGTGGAGCACGTAGTTGCCGACCCGGAACCGTGGGCGACCATCGTCACCGATGCCGAGTTCGGGTCCGTACTCCCCCGCGCAGCCCATCACGCCGGGCAGGACGGTGTGGGCGTGGACGTCGATCATGTGTCGATCATGCCAAACCGGTCGCCGTGGTCGCGGCGACCTAGCGTGGGGGCGTGCCCCTCGTTCTCGCCGCCGGCTCGATGCTCGACCACTCCCCCTCGGTGATGATCGATGCGGCAGCCGCTGCTGGCTTCGACGGTGTCGGCCTTCGGCTGTCGTCGCCCGTCACGGATGCCCATGGGGTGGCCGACGTGACTGCCACGAAGCATCAGGCAGCCGACCGAGGGATCGTGATCCACGACGTCGAGGTGTACCGGATCGGCTCCGGCGAGGACCCGTCGCCGCTGGTCGAGCGAGCGGCGGCGGTCGGCGCCGCGGCGCTGCTCGTCGTGTCCGACAGCGACAGTCGAGCCGAGACCGTCGACGGCATCGGTCGGGTCGTGCAGATCGCTCGACCGCACGGTCTGCGCGTCGCCGTGGAGTACATGGCCTGGACCGATCCGTCGAACCCGACCGACGCTGTGTCGATCGCGCTCGACACGGGCAGCGACGTCGTCGTCGACCTGCTGCACCACGTGCGTGTCGGTGCAGGCGCCCGCGAGCTCGAGGCCGTCGTCAGCTCGGGGACCTTGGCGTGGGTGCAGATCTGCGACGGCCCCGCTCACGCCCCGGCAGACGGCGATCTCATCCACGAGGCGCGCCACGGCCGCCTCGTGCCGGGAGCGGGCGACCTGCCCCTCGACGAACTGTTGGCCTGCGTCCCCGACGACGTCGTCATCAGTGTCGAAGTGCAGAGCACCGAGCTCGCGCGGATCGACCCGGGCGACCGGGCGCGGCTGCTGAGCGAGACGTCCCGCGCGGTGATCGATCGTGTCCGTCGCCACTGATCTCGGGCTTCAGTTGCCGAGCAGGACGGGGTAGCGACCGAAGTACGGGCGCGTGGTCGACTCGTCCATCTCCGGCGCGTCGTCGGGGTCACGCCGGGCGCCTGCGTCGAACAACGCCTGGACGGCCTCGGGGACGAGCCCGAAGATGTGGTCGTCCATCGTCGACTGCTCGTCGAAGACGAGGCCGGCAGCCAGGTCCTGACCGATGCAGGCGTGCATGCCCGACCCGAACGACAAGCCGTAGGCGGGAATGCCGTCGGGTGTCTCCCGGTGCGGGTCGAAGTCGTCGG